>CAZCPH010000617.1:0-1970 GCA_964500105.1 uncultured Mariniphaga sp.
CCCAATGGAATCGATTTAATCGAAAATAACATCAGCAGCTCTATTGTACATTTTGGCAACTGGGCCAATTTTTACGGATTGTTGCACTACATTAACGATTTCATTAAAAGTGCACCCGATGTACCGTTTAAAAGTGAAGCCGAAAAAAACCACATGCTTGGCCAGGTTTATGGTCTCAGGGCACAGGTTTATTATACCATGGTACGTGCCTGGGGAGATGTACCAATCAGCACCGAACCTTTACTCGAAGTGGACCTGGAAAAACTGAAAAAACCGCGTTCGCCCAAAGAACAGGTTATGCAGTTAATTAAAGACGATATTGCCAAATCACTCGAATATTTTGGCAACGACAACAGCTTATGGATGGGTAAAAATATCTACTGGTCGAAAGCTGCAACTCTTGCGCTTAAAGGCGATGCCTATTTGTGGTCGGGTAAAGTGCTTGGCGGTGGAAACGCCGATTTCAACGAGGCCAAATCAGCACTTTCACAAGTTTCCGGGTTCAGTCTGGTGCCTTACGAAAACCTTTGGGGTCAGGGCAATGAGTTCAATAACGAGTTCATTTTTGCATTTGACTACCAGGAAGACCAGGCAAGCGGTTTCTACTATCTTTTCACAGGAAGAGCGGTTGATTTTGCTGAGCTTTATGATGATGAAGGCAATTCCATGAACGGTTTTGTGGTGAATGGAGCCAGCCGTTTTGGTCCTTCTGATAAAACGCTGCTTGCACTGGATGACACGGATGATGCCCGCCGAAATACATTCGTTCGTTTGTACAACGATGGGGAAAACCACATTCCATATGAGGCAGGAAACGACAGTTACAAAGGAGCACTTCTGAATAAATTCCTGGGAATAGTAGGCGATGATGGAACACGCAAAGATTTCAACAATGTTCCGCTCTACCGTTATGCCGATGTGGTTTTGATGCTGGCTGAAGCCAAAAATCATTTGGGCGAAGACCCTTCTGCAGAAATAAATGCGGTTCGCGCCCGTGCCTATGGCGATAATTTTGCCGGAAATGAGTATTCAAACGGAACAAAAGCCGAAAATACCCACGCCATTTTAAATGAACGGATGAAAGAGTTTGTGGGCGAAGGCAAAAGATGGTGGGACCTGGTTCGTGCAGGCGATGGAATCGTATTTGAAGAGGTAGCCACACTCAATGCCAATGAAGCGTATAAAATTTATTACTCGATTTCGCAGGCGATGCTGGCCAACGATTCAGAACTTACTCAAACCGAAGGATATTAATTTGCACTAAAGAAAAACAAATTTTTTTCATAGGTTGGTTTTTTTATGAATTGAAGGCTCAAACGGGCCTTCAATTCTCTTATTTTTCACTATTTTCAAAGCTCAGTAAAGCAAATCGAAATGAACAAAATACTCGTATTATTTTTTATAACAACCCTTTTTTTCGCTTGCGGAAAAGAAAAGAAAGTGCCTGAATTCAGCGCCAGTTCAATCCATCTCAATCGCGTTCCGTTGTTCGTTGGCCGCGAAAACCCGGATGTACTGCACGTTAAAATCTCTGTTCCCGACACCGGGAGAACTTATCAGTTAACCACTACAATATTTTATTTTGAGGAGAACGGCAATTCTGAAATTCTGGAATCGGTTAGCATAAATCACCTGAACAACGGCGAAGAACAATTCGAACCCATTACAGATAATGGTTTTCAACTGCTGGACAACCGGGCAGAAGTGGATGCCACTGCTGAAATTGGCCCCGGAAATCATATCCTTTCCTATGGCTTTCAGGTAAAAGATGATGCAGTTCTTACTGAAAGTTTTTCCATTCAACAAGTGGAATTGCGGTTCGATGACGGCTCTGTGTTGAACCTCGAACCGGAATCGGAATTCGCCTACCGCCCTGCCAATGTGGTTCGTGCTGCCGGCGAAGACAACTGCGATACCTACCGCATTCCGGGTATTGTTACCACCAATAAAGGAACGCTCATTGCTGTTTA
>CAZCPH010000618.1:0-1950 GCA_964500105.1 uncultured Mariniphaga sp.
TGCCTGATAATCCCTACACAAAAGAATTGGAAGGTGCAGGCGGCGATCCCATCGACATTTCCTGGGCGGTTGATTCATTGGGGAATTACGTGGATCTGGATTCCATTCATTTTGTAAAGATTGTTTCGGGCAGTTTGTTAAGTGCCGGCTGGTTGGGTGAAATATCAACCGATGTGGCCTGGGTGGAACCAGTTCATCCAAATTCAGGAGTTACCGGCAAAGAAGATTTACTGGTGGTTTTTCCGCCTCCTTCAAAATTAATAGTTGGTGATTCCATTTTGATTGAAACTGCTTACTTTGAAAAAGGCAGGAAAGCAGAAAAAAATTTGTCGTTCTTTTCTCAAAATGAACAAATTATAAAAAGTGAAAACTCCGGTTGGCTGAAGGCTGAGGCAGTTGGGGAAACCGAAATTCAGATTGCTGCAGAAGGGGAGGTTGAACGTGTGAAGGTTAAAGTGGTAAGACCTGATTCCATTCAAATTTTTACCGGTTTTTCATCGGTTTATCCGGGCGATACAGTGAAGTTGTCGGCTCAGGTTTACGACAACGAAAAGGAGAAACTCAGCTTTCCGGTAAAATTTGCCGTTTCGAATCCGTTGGTTGGAGCGATTGAAAGTGTGGATGGAGAATTTCATTTTATTGCGCTGAACGCAGGTGAAACCATTTTGACTGCGTTTACTGAGGGATTTGATCTTAAGCAACAGGTTACGGTGAAGGTTTTCTCTCCTGAAGATAAAATTCGGATCTATTTTTCTGCCAAAACTGAAGATGAAAACCTTTTACCCTGGCAGTGGATTGAAGTGGGTGCAGATGCCCTGAACCATTTTGTGGAAAGCCGCCAAAAGGATTATTCAGGACTGGAAAAGCCAACACTTTTCCATGTTCTGGCAGCCGGATTGCAGAAGGCCGGAGTTTCGTTTGCCTTTAAAGATGATGATGCTTCTAACGGAAAACTTTATTTACATGCAGTGGAAGCCGACGGACTGTTTTATTACGGCTGGGGTGGAAAAACAGAACCTGCAGCATACGCCCGCAGCTGGGTTGCCCGGTTGAACAACGAACACTTTTTAAACGGGTTTGATCAGACTGTGGTTTCAACCGGCGATACTGTTGCTTTGTACCATGTTTCCAAAGTCACCGAACCATGGAATTATTTGCGCATGCTGGCAAGTGCCGATTCTGCAGTTGCAGGCGATGAGATTGAAGTAAGGCTAACCCAGTCAGAATGTAAATTTTCAGACGGAGAAATTCTGCAATCAGATTTTTCTCCGGTGACCGGAGCTGAAATTGTTGCCGGAAGTTCGTTTTATACCAACGCATCGGGGAAGGCTGTTTTTACACTCGAAACCAATCCTCCGCTGGTTGTTTCAGCAGGAAATGAAGCTGTACTGATTTCCCTGAAATTGTCTTTGGGAACAAGCCAGACTGCAACCCGTTCGTTTCGTGTTTATCCCAATCCGGTTGTGCAGGAGTTAATTGTTGAGGGCTTGACGGATTTCAGCCTTTCGAAACCGTTTGTCCGGTTGATTTCTGCCGGTGGTGTGGTTGTACTTGAACAGGAAATTGCAGATCGTTTTCAACGGTTCGATTTGCGCCACATTTCGCCGGGGATTTATTCCCTGGTTGTGAATCAGGGCAAAAGTTCAGAAACACACAAAATCATTAAGAAATGAGCCGGTTGAAAGGGTTGCTTTTTGTTGTTTTGCTGCACTTTTCGCTTTTTTCTGCCGGCCAAAGTCTTTCAGATACCATCCGGATCAGAGAAATAGAGGTGCTGGCCAAACGCAAGGTGGAGGAGGCCGGACTGAAAATTACAAGGCCCGATTCGTTGCAACGGGCTTCAATGCTCACAACCGATCTTTCGGAGCTGATTACCGGATACTCTCCGGTGTTTATTAAATCGTACGGAAGAGGTTCGTCTGCAACGGCAAGTTTTCGTGGAACTGCAGC
>CAZCPH010000619.1:0-1947 GCA_964500105.1 uncultured Mariniphaga sp.
GAGGTAACTGCTCCGGCCACAAAGTCGTTCACAACCAAATCGAGACGCAAACGGCGACTGAAACCACAGGCTGTAGCAAACCGCAAACAGGTCACCGTGAAATTTTCATCAGCCAATTTTTCCAAATCCTGTTCGGCAGCAATTTTTGAACGTGCATAAGCTGTCAGCGGGTTGAGCCTGTCGGTTTCAACTTTGGCAAAATCGTCGGCTTCACCGTACACACTGCAACTTGAAGCAAATACAAACGATTTTACGCCTTTGTCTTTCCCTGCTTTGGCCATTGCAACTGCCGATTTCCAGTTTATGTCCATGGTAACTTCCTCGAACCGGTTTCCCATCGGGTCGTTGGAAATGGCTGCCAGATAAACGATGGCATCAATGCCTTTCAACAAATCGGAATGAAAGTTTCGGACGTCACCAAATATCTGCTGATTCAGTTTTATTTCAGGCAAAACAGGCGAATTTGTTAAACAATGGGCAAAAAAACCTGTGTCGAACCCAATCAGTTCTGCATCGGGGTAACTTTTCCGAAGCTGAGCAACAACTCCGGGGCCAACATAGCCCAGGTTTCCGGTAATTAGTATCTTCATATTTATTTCTGTGTCAGAATATTAGTTGTATCTTCTCCAAACCGGAGCTACCGGCCTGCCAACAAGGTAGTTTTCAATTCCTTCATTGAGTGCTTTTTTGTAAACTGCCATTGCTTCGTGCATTTTTTCTATGGTTTCGGCAATGTCTTTGTCTGTATGCGACCACGAAACAATGCTCGATGGCATCATCAATCCCCGTTTCATCAGTTCTTGAATAAACAATGTTCTGAACGGCTGTGAGGGGTTTCCTTCGAAGTCCCTGGTTGTGTAAACAGAACAACAGTTTGGACCGATGATGGAAATTTTGTCTTCTAAACCAAGTTCCCGGGAAGCTTTATTTACGCCTTCTTTTAGTTTTCTGCCCTGCTCATTCAGGTATCCAATCACATCATTTTCCTGATAAAATTTAATAGTGGCAATGGTTGCAGCCAATGCGTGTGTTTCAGCTCCATGTGTGGTTGAATTCAGGAAAACCCTTTCTTTTTTATGATATATTCCGCCTAAATCCATAAATTCTTTTTTTCCTGCAAGAGCGGCAATGGAAAAACCGTTTCCCATGGCTTTCCCGAAGGTAGAAAGGTCGGGAACCACATTATAAACTTTTTGCGCTCCGCCATTGTGCCACCTGAAACCGGTTATCATTTCATCGAGAATAAAAAGCGCCCCGTTTTTGTGACAGATTTCTTTGGCTTTGTTCAGAAAATCATCTTTGGGAGGCTCATATTTTTCGGGCTCTAAAATGATGCAGGCAATCTTTCCGGGATGTTCTGCAAACATGTTTGCGATGCTGTTCAAATCGTTAAAATGGAATTTAACAGTCATTTTTTCAATTGCATCCGGAATGCCAGCGTTCATCGGTGTTGTGCTGATAAACCAGTCGTCAACCGAAAAAAACGGATGGTCGGCGCAAATTCCCACCATATTTCTGCCGGTGTATGCCCTGGCCAGTTTTATGGCACCGTTTGTAGAGTCAGAACCGTTTTTACTGAACTTTACCATTTCTGCGTTATCAATAAGGCCCAGGAAAGCTTCGGCACATTCCAGTTCAATTTTTGCGGGTCTTCCAAAATTGGTACCCTTTAGCATTTGTTTGTACGCAGCAGAAATAACCGGTTCAAAGTTATGTCCCAGAGTAACACTACGCAGACCCATGGCATATTCAATGTATTCATTTCCATCTACATCCCAAATGTGACAACCATTTCCTTTTTCAATATAAACGGGCATAAACTCGGGAAACTGGTCGTCGCCTTTGGCGTAGGTGTGGCTGCCACCCGGAATAAGTGCATTGAATTTTTTCTGCAGCTTTAATGATTCTTTGAATTTCATTTCAGAGGCGGGCTATTTTTTGAATTGC
>CAZCPH010000620.1:0-1945 GCA_964500105.1 uncultured Mariniphaga sp.
CCGCCGCGTAAAAGACGAAACCAACGGACGGGCAGTAGCCGTAACTGATGATTTGGGCGAAACCTGGACTATCCATCCGTCTTCCAATTCTGCACTGCAGGAACCCAACTGCATGGCTAGCATAATTGATACGTATGTTGAAGCGGAAGGCCAAAAACAACAAGTGCTGTTCTTCTCCAATCCCAACGATAAAGAGGCCCGTATAAACATGACCATCAAAGCCAGTCTTGACCAGGGACATACCTGGCCCGAAGAACATCAGGTTTTGCTGAATGAAACCCAGGGTTTTGGTTATTCCTGCATGACCATGGTGGATGAAAATACCGTGGGCATTTTATACGAAGGCGCAAAAGAGCTTTATTTTCAAAAAGTTCCGGTTGAAGAGTTGCTGGGTAATGCATTGAATTGATTCATCGTGCTGAAACAAAGAAAAAATATTGGTGTAATTTGGGTGATTTTTGCTGCTTTTTTAATGGTGCGATGTACATCTGAAAAAGCAGTGCAGCCAGCATTAATCCCCATGCCGCAAAATTTAGAGTGGAACGGGCAGCATTTTGATTTGGCAGACAGCAGCAGTCGGTTTGTGCAGCGCATTGTTTCGCAGCTCGATGATATTCCATTGAATGAAAATGAAGCATATACGCTGGAAATAACCGCTGATTCGCTGATTCTTTCCGCTTTGACAGAAGAAGGACTGTTCCGCGGGTTACAAACAGTGAAACAACTAACGTATTCTGAGAATGGAAAACGTTTAGTGACAGGTTGTTTCATCCGCGACTGGCCGGCATTTCGGCTGCGTGGTTTTATGCAGGATGTGGGCCGGAATTTTCAGCCGGTGGAGATGATCAAGGAACAGATTGATGTTTTGGCTGCTTACAAATTCAACGCATTTCATTTTCATGTAACCGACAACCCGGGTTGGCGCCTCGAAAGTAAAAAGTACCCGCAGTTGAATTCGCCGGAATCCATGAGTCGCTGGCCGGGAAAATACTACACGCAGGAAGATTTTAAAGAGCTGGTGGATTATTGTTATGAACGCAAAATCACGCTCATTCCCGAATTCGATTTGCCGGGGCACAGTGCGGCTTTCCGAAAAGCATTCGGTTTTGAATCGATGAGCGACCCGCGTGTGCAGCCGGTTTTAATCGATTTAATCGATGAACTGGTGAGCCTGGTTCCACCCGAGAAAATGCCGTACATTCACCTCGGAACCGACGAAGTTTGGTACAGCTACGAAGAACCGTCGCCAACCCTTTTGCCGGCACTTTTGGAGCGGGTAACGCAATATCACAATCGCGAAGTAATCGTCTGGCGGCCGGGCTATAAAATTGAAGGCGATTCATTGTCCATTACGCAACTATGGTCGTCCAACGGCCATCCCAAGCCTGGCCATCGCTACCTCGATTCACGATTGAATTACCTCAACCACCTCGACCCTCTGGCAGGAATTCCGCAGTTGTATTTCGAACGGATTAACGGCGCAGCGCATGGCGATTCGCTTCGCATGGGCGGAATTTTGTGCAACTGGAACGACAACCTGGTTGCCGACGAATACGATGCCATACTGCATAATCCGGTTTACCCGGGAATTGTTACCTACAGCGAAACTTCGTGGACGGGCCAGTCCAAAGATTTTGGCGAAAAATATTTGGCAAAGTTTCCGGAGAAAAATTCGACAGCGTTTCAAAAATATGTTGATTTTGAAGAGCGGCTGGTGAAACACCGCGATTTGTACTTTCAGGATAAACCGTTTCCTTACGTGAAACAAACCCATATGCAGTGGCGCATTGCCGGGCCCTTCAAACACAACGGAGATGTGAACAAAAAATTTCCGCCTGAAGATTCCATTGCTGCTGAATATGTGGTGGATTCAGAAAAATTTACCTGGTCGGAGCCCGTTACCGGCGGCACGGTGCATCTCACCCATTTTTTTGGATATCCTTCG
>CAZCPH010000621.1:0-1940 GCA_964500105.1 uncultured Mariniphaga sp.
CCAACCCGAATAATATTTTCTACGGCAGGAATCTGGAAAACAATTCCGTTGGCTTTTATATTCGAAACGAAAAAATGCATTTTGATTTGGCAAACCTGCCCACTCCGGTTATCCTGAACGGAACCGACACAGTGCAAACGCCGGCTGACCCGGTTTACCGGCTGTGTGTGCAATGTCACGCACCTTCGGTCTGGCACCAGGCAGGCAGTCACGACGACCGCACTCCCACCGGCGTGCACGAGGGAATCAGTTGCGGAGCTTGCCATGAACCGCATTCCAACTACCAGCGAAACTCATGCGACAAATGTCATCCGGGAAAATCGAAAAACTGCAAACTGGACGTAAAAACCATGAATACCACCTATTTTTCCCCAACCAGCGAAAACGATATTCATTTTGTTTCATGTCAGGACTGTCATGGGGATGATTTGAAATGAAACGGACAAAAAGTTTATTTTTGAAAATTGGATTTTAAAGTAGAATGAGCACCTGACGATTTTTTATGATAATTGTTTTCATCTTATATCTGATTATTCTGATTGGAATCGTGATTTGGTCGGCGCGGCGTTCCAAAACCAATATCGACTTTGTTATTGGTGGAAAAAAAATTTCGGGGTATTCGCTGGCACTGTCGGAACGGGCTACGGGTGAATCGGCGTGGTTGCTGCTTGGTCTTACCGGACATGCTTACGCCGAAGGAATGGCTGCCATTTGGGTGGCGCTCGGTTGTGTGGCCGGAATTCTTTTTCTGTGGACATTTTTGGCTCAACCTCTGCAAAGAATCACCGAAAAAACCGGTGCACTTACCGTTCCCGGATTATTTTCAGGTACGTTTAAGGGAACCACAAAAAGTTTCAGCTTGCTGTCATCACTGGTTATCATTTTCTTTTTTGTGCTATACATCGCTGCCCAGTTCAGCGGCGCCGGAAAAATTTTCAACGACACCTTCAACATCGATCCGTTTTGGGGAATGGTTATCGGTTCGGCACTGGTGACGCTTTACACCATGCTGGGTGGGTTCATCACGGTAGTTGCCACCGATGCTTTTCAGGCCATTCTCATGGTTTTTACCTGTGTGGTTCTGCCCATTATCGCGCTCGGCATTGCAGCCACTTACGACATTTCCATTGCCGAAACCATTTTATCCGCCAGTTATACAACCCCGTTAAACATCGACACCGTAAAACAGGCCACCGGCGGATTACTCATTCTGAACGGGTTGAGCTGGGCTTTTGGGTACACCGGCCAGCCGCAGTTGCTTTCGCGTATGATGGCCATGCGCTCTGAAAAAGAAACACGGCAAAGCCAGTGGGTAGCAGTTTTATGGACTCTACTTGCTTACGGCGGTGCCTTTTTAATAGGAATTATCGGATACAAACTGGTGCAGGTGGGTGCTTTGGGCGATGCCGCAGCCAGTGTCGCCACCGATTCAGAAAAAATTATGCCTGCCATGGTAATGACGTTGCTCAATCCCATTCTGGCCGGAATCCTTTTATCAGGTGCCGTTTCGGCCATGATGTCCACCGCTTCGTCGCAACTGATGGTGGTTTCCTCGTCCATGACCGAAGATGTGTATTTGCAGGTTACACGTAAAAAAATCAGAGAAAAACGGTTGCTGTTTCTGAATAAAATACTGACGCTGGCGGTGGGATTGATTGGTTTTCTTTTAGCCATTACCATGCAGGATACGGTTTACGGACTGGTTTCTTATGCCTGGAGTGGCATCGGTGCATCATTCGGACCAGCCATTGTATTGCTTGTATTTTGGAAAGGTTTTTCACGTGCAGGCGCTTTTGCCAGTCTGATTGCCGGCACCATTTCAGCAGTTGTGTGGAAAACCTGGCTTGCAGATCCCACCGGCATTTCAGAACGTTTGGCAAGTTACCTCATTGCTTTTGCAGCAGCAATTGTTTTTAGCTTTTTAATTCCGGAGAAACAGC
>CAZCPH010000622.1:0-1922 GCA_964500105.1 uncultured Mariniphaga sp.
TACCGATATACAACAAATCGTTCAGATTACAATACTCCACATCGTTCACCTGTTCATTCAGCTGCAGAACGGTGTCAAGTTCCAGTGCAATTTCAGGCTGATTCACCAGGCGCATCAAAAATATCTGTGAAGGCTCTGTTGTATTGTTTTTTGCCAGTACAAGCACATTGTTATACGCCCCCATAAACTGGTAAAAATCCTGAAAAAGCTTTCCGTTTTCATAGGTTTGCAAAGGTTTTACAGTTGCCTGTTTATGATCAGCTTCGCTGAGTGGCAGCACAAAAAGTCCTTCTACTGCATAAGCAATTAAATGGTTGCTGATTTCTGCCAAAAACAGCACGTTAACAGTTCCGGGAGCATAATTTTCGAACCGGTAAGTCTGAAAAATTTCTGTTTCGGGATTATACCTCGAAAGGTTAAGCGAAGATACAATCCACAAATTATCGGCCGAATCGGTAAACAGAAATTTGATTTTCTTTTCGGGCAGGCTTGTGCTGTCACCCAACACAGGCTGGTGCACTTTAAATGAATATCCATCGTGTTTAATGAGGCCAGACCAGGTAGCAAACCACATATTTCCTGCACCGTCCTGAACAATGGAGTTTATTTCACCATCGGTTAATCCGTCTTCTGTTCGTAAGTACCTGAAATCACGACCGGAACTTTCCGAAATAACCAGGAGGATAATTAGCCATGAGAAAATGTAACTTTTCATGCATACAAACATAAAAAATCATTCATGCAAGAAATATATTCTACAACATATCTTTCAAAAAATGTTTATTTTACAATAAAACAAATAATGCAAAAGGGCCGAAAACCAAAATTTGCAAATCCCGTTGTTATACTTTCTGATTGAATTGTAAAACCACCGAAAATCAAACTGAATTTTGTCTATTTTTGCTCTTCAAATTCGAAAGTAAAATGACAAAAAATAACCGATCCTGTTTTGTTTGTGAACGGCCTGTTTCAGATGAAAATTTTGAAATGAATAAAGAAGTGATGCTTCCTGTATGTTTCCAATGCAAAGGTACGCCCGAAGAAAAAAAGAAAGCGGAGATTTATTTAGACAGCCTTGCCGAGGGTTTTGTATGCGGATGTATATAAAAAAAACCGCGGTTTCCCGCGGTTTCACTCACTCTGCTTATTTTGCTGTTTAATTTAACAGATGCGTATATTCATCGTTTAACAAACCTGGCAGATAACTTGCAATCAATCCAAGTGCTTTTTCATCATCTACCTTTTCCGGCGTTAAAATTTGCTGTTTTTTTACTTCAACCGGATTAATCACCACATCGTTGATCTGTGCCGGAACACTGCTCCATGCTCTTTTTATGGTACGGGTTCCAAAACCTTTCGAAGTGTTGGCATAACATACTTCAAAAAACTTTGAATTCACCAGATATACAGCTCCTTCTGAAGTATTACGTTTAACTACGGTAACCGATTTGTCGCTGTCGTTGTACGAAAGGTTCCATACCTTTTCAACATCTTTACCCAGATTCAGGTTATCCACAACTTTAATCTCATAATGATTAAATTCGGAACGGTAGCCTGTAGCATGAACAGAAACGGATGCAATCAAAAAACAAAAAATCAATACACCAAACATTTTCAAATTCTTCATAGCTTCAAATTTTAAATTAAACAATAGTTCTGTTTTCAACATTCTGTTTGTTACCATAAGACGCGCAAATAAAGCAAGTGTCACACTAAAAACAACTGTTTTAAAACACCTTACAGATTTACAAAATCTTCTTGTTTATTTAAAAAAGTTATTTCCGAATGAAAAATTTTGAATATTTGAAATTTAATCGTACAATTTGTTTTGGTTTTCCTTTGAAAAGAATATTTTTTTGTTTCATTTTGAAAAGCGATTTTTTTACAAAAAAATGAAAAAATGAGATTCAGTCGTTTGATTA
>CAZCPH010000623.1:0-734 GCA_964500105.1 uncultured Mariniphaga sp.
GGATAAACGGTGAGTATTCAACCATAAACCGTACACCCATCTGGTATTTTTATCGTTCAATGCCTTTCGAAAATCTGGTTGATTTGTACAATTACTGCGAAATAGCTCTGATTACTCCCATTCGCGATGGTATGAATCTGGTGGCTAAGGAGTTTATCGCTTCCAAAACCGATGGCCGGGGTGTTTTAATTTTGAGTGAAATGGCCGGAGCATCTAAGGAAATGAGCGAAGCGCTGATTATCAATCCGAACGACAAAGCTCAAATTGCAGCGGCCATTAAAAAAGCCATTGAAATGCCTTTGGATGAGCAGATTGAACGTAATACGGTTCTGCAAAAAAGGTTAAAACGCTACGACATTGAAAAATGGGCTACCGACTTTCTGAACGCCCTGGATAAAGTGCGTCAGAACGAACGAAAATATCTGGCAAAAAAATTAACCGCTTCGTCTAAAAATAGAATAGTAAAAGAAATTTGTGGTTCAGACAACCGTATTTTCTTCCTCGATTACGACGGCACACTTACCGGATTTAAAGACAATCCGAAACATGCCCGGCCCGATAAAGAGTTGTATGATCTGCTCGATAAACTGGCAGAAAACCCGAAAAACAGGGTGGTACTCATTAGTGGCAGGGACAAGGAAACTTTTGAGGAATGGTTTGGTGACAAGCCATATACACTGATTGTTGAACATGGAGTTTGGTACCGTTCTGCCGGAAGTGACTGGGAAATGATT
>CAZCPH010000623.1:744-1921 GCA_964500105.1 uncultured Mariniphaga sp.
GGACAGCATCCGCTCAGCTCTCGAGTTTTATGTCGACCGCACCCCCGGCTCATTTATTGAAGAGAAAAATTACAGTTTGGTTTGGCATTACCGAAAATCGGACCCCGAACTGGGTCACAATCGCGCCATTGAATTGAAAGATGAACTGACAAGCCTGGTGTCAAACCTTAATCTTGAAATTCTGGAAGGAAACAAAGTGATTGAGATTAAAAACCGGGGTATTAACAAGGGAAGGGCAGCATTGAAATTGCTTCTTGCACAGCCTGCAGATAAAATACTGGCAATGGGCGACGACTGGACTGATGAGTTCCTGTTTTCTGAACTGCCGGCTGAAGCCATCACCATTAAAGTGGGTATGGCCAAAACAATTGCCGGCTACAAAGTGGAAAATTTTGAAGAGGTGAGGGATTTTTTGCAAAAACTTGTTTGTAACGTGTAATTGATTTTTTGAGTCTGGAAAATGGAAAGCCGCCGGAATTAATTTTCAGCGGCTTTTTTTATTTGAGTTTTTGCTGAGAACGTCAATCAATCACACTCTTGACACATGTTTAACTGATTCATACCTTGAAGAAGTAGAAAGTTACTGAGGGGAGCGATCTAAAGTCAGAATTTAAATAAATCTTATGCACGTATTTTTAAGTCATATTTCTGAAGAAGCAACAGAAGCAAGGAGTCTGAAAGCCATGCTGGAGATAGCTTTGCCAGGATTGGAGGTATTCGTTAGTGCTGTGGATATTCATTTTGGCGACCAATGGTTAAAAGTTATTGATGAAGCGATGGAGCGTGCAAGTATTATTTTGTCGCTCTGCAGTCCTGGTTCAGTCCGGCGCCCATGGATAAATTTTGAAAGCGGTAGTGGCTGAACAAGACGTATTCCGGTTATTCCACTCTGCTATAAAGGTTTGGCAAAGGATCAGTTGCCCGATCCATTGGGCATATTTCAGGCACTGGAACTTGTGAATGCCGATACATGCCGAAAATTGACCAACCATCTTGCTGCTGAGTTCAATCTGAAAATTGCTGAAGAGTTTAATTTTTCCAGGATGGCAGACAGATTAAAACAAATTTAATGGCAAAAAATAAATGCAATAATCTGAAAATTAGATTATTGCATTTATTTTTTGTGCCCAGAACAAGACTCGAACTTGCACAGCCAAAAACGGCCACCAGGCCCTCA
>CAZCPH010000624.1:0-1917 GCA_964500105.1 uncultured Mariniphaga sp.
GATGAAACCAATTTTGAATAACAATCCTGGTTTCCACCATTTCACCGGAATGATGAAACGTAAAAGACTGAAGTTTTTCATAAGTTATCATTTAAAATTAATTGGTAATATGTAGCTATATATCAATCAGTTTCAAATATCGTTCGGTTAAAAGTCTTTCTTATGGTTTTAATTTTATTGGTGCAATAAATTAATTTTTTTTCATAGCACCAATAAAAAAACGTATTTTTTACTCATAAAAGTATGAAATAAGTCAGATGATTCTTAATCCAGATGTTTAAAGTTTTGTTATTCAGTAAAAAATCCTTTTTCGTTTTCTGTATCGTTTATTTCGAGCTCAATTCCTTCCGGACCTGGTTTTTCGAGTTGTTGGGTTTCTATCTTTTCTTCCAGTTTTTTTGCTGATTTCAATGCGTGACTAAGGTCTCGCTTCAGCTTCCACACCCTTGGGTAAAAATAGACCGATGCAATGATGTAACCCAGCAGAACACAACTGAGGATGAGCAATACCAGCGGAACATTGGGAATTTCCCATAAAAAAAAGCTGATGCTGATTTCAAACGAATTTTGCAAGGTGAAGATGACCAGTAAAATGGCCAGTATTAAAAGAATGATGATTCCTGCACTCATGGTTTTAAATTTATTCCGAAGATAAAAAAAGGATAACAGAAAACTGCTATCCTTCGGTAAAAAAAGTTTGGTTTACTTTATTTGATAAACTGAAACATTCTTCTGAGCCTTACTTTTTTGGGCAGTGATTTGTCTTTGTCGAGCGACAGCCAGATGAAACTGGCTTTGCCCACCACGTGGTCTTCGGGCACAAAACCCCACATGCGCGAGTCGGCCGAGTTGTGGCGGTTGTCGCCCATCATCCAGTAGTAATCCATTTTAAAGGTGTAACTGGTTGCAGGCTCGCCGTTTATAGAAATGATATCGTCTTTTACTTCCAGCGTGTTGTTTTCATAAACATGAATGATACGCTCGTAAAGCGGCAGATTATCGACAGTAAGCTGTACGGTTTCACCTTTTTTTGGAATGGTTAGCGGTCCGAAGTTATCCACGTTCCACGGGTAATTCGCGCTATGCGGAAAGACCATTGCGTCCCAATCGCCGGGTTCTTCCTCCAGTTTTTCCACTGCCACCACGTTGGCAAAAGACCGGAGTTCGTTGGCGCTTTCATCGGTTAACGGAAAGAGGTATTGTTCGCTGGAGAAAACCGTGCGGTCGTCTTCGGCAATGTTCAGGCGTTCCAGCGCTTTGCGGTTGATGGCAGTTCCGTTGGTTTTTACCAGATAGTTGTGCTGCATGCCTTCAAAATGTTTCTGGGGCTCACCGTTCACATAAATTTGTCCGCGTTTCAATTCTATTTCATCGCCCGGAATACCAATGCACCGTTTGATGTAGTTTTCGCGTTTATCCACGGGACGGGCAACCACTTCGCCAAAATTGCGCGGATCATTCCAGATGCGTTCGCGGCCATAGGTGCGTTCCAGTTGATAATAACTTTGGTTTTGCAGGAACAGTGCAACGGTATCGCCTTCAGGAAAGTGGAAAACCACCACGTCGTTGTTTTTAATCTCGCCAAAACCTTTGAGTCGTTTGTAAGGCCGTTTGATCCATTCCACATACGATTTTGAGGTGCGGGTTAACGGCATGGTGTTGTGCACAAACGGAAACGAGATTGGCGTATTGGGCGTTTTCGGACCGTATGCCACCTTGCTTACGAAAAGGTAATCGCCCACCAGCAACGATTTTTCCATGGATGAGGTGGGAATGGTGTAAGCTTCGATAAAAAACATGCGGATAAATGTGGCGGCAATCACGGCAAAAATGATGGCATCAATCCATTCCACCACTTTGGTTTGTTTCCCATCGGGCGGATTTTTCTTTTTCCAGAATGCCCAGTGTACTTTTTCG
>CAZCPH010000625.1:0-1911 GCA_964500105.1 uncultured Mariniphaga sp.
ACCTTTTATATTTTTCCTCTGATGTCGCAGATTTTCGCAGAAATGATTTATAAAATTCTGCGTTTATCCCCGAAATCTGCGGGAGATTTATTTCCACTATTTCTTAATCCGACGTTGTCAGGTCCTGCCGGACGCTGACAAGTCAAAAACCTGTCAGCGTCCTTAGACCTGACAGTGTTAACGAACAATATTACATTTTTATCTCTTTATCTATCAACGTTTCCAAATCTTCTTTCTTTCTGATGACGTGGGTTTTGCCTTCCAAATCAATCAGCACCACATTGGGCCGGTAGGTGATGAACTGCATCCACTGGGTGACGTTGTAAGCACCAACGCGTTCAATAACCAACTGGTCGCCGGTTTTTACATGTGGAAAATTGATGGCATCGCGGATGACGTCGATATTCATGCACAACGGCCCGTAAATAGTCGTTTCCTCCATATATTCAGAAGTCGGTTTGCTGGGGTAAACTCCCAGATTGTACCAAAACGAAGTGAAAAGCAGATTCACACCGGCATCAATAACCATATTGCGCCGGCCTATCGACGAACGTTTATTGGCCAGAACGGTGGTGAGCAAATACCCGGCATCGTCAATCAATGCGCGTCCGGTTTCCAGGAAAAGTGCCGGCAGATTTTCGTGCGGAATTTCCGAAGAAATAAGTGCGTTGGTGATGGCTTCGGCATATTCGTCGAACGAAGGGCAGGTTTCTGACCCCGGCATGTAAGCGCCTTTCAGCGTATTTTTAGAGGCGAATCCACCGCCCAAATCGAGGTATTTCAGCCAGTGATTAAATTTCCGGTGGGTAGCCATCATCAGGTTGGCCAGCTTGGAAGCTGCAATGCCGTAAGCCGAAGTTGCCATAATGTACGTTCCGATGTGTGTGTGCAGACCAATCAGCTCCAGTTTTTCGGCCAGCATAATGCGGTTGATGGCATTCCAGGCTTCGCCATTTTCGTAGTTAAACCCGAAGCGGTCCCACATGGGATAAATGCCGGTGTCCATGTTTACCCGGATGGCTACCCGCGCGGTTTTGTCCAGTTTCCGGGTAATTTCCATCAGCAGGTAGAGCTCGTCGAAATGGTCGATGTGGATGCAGGCGTTGTGGTTGATAGCCAGTTCCAAATCTGCGGCCGATTTTTCGGGTCCGTTGAAAATGATTTGCGAACCGTTTACACCCAGTGCCAGCGCTTTTTCAAACTCGAAACCCGAAACCACTTCGGCCCAGGCGCCTTCATCCTGAAAGATTTTACACACTGCATCGAGGTAATTGGTTTTGTACGACCACGCAAACTGCACTTTAGGGTAACGCGTTTCAAACGCCCGGCGTGCCTCGTTGTATGTGTCGCGGATGATTTTTTCTGAAAAAACGAACACTGGCGAACCGTATTGTTCCATCAGTTTTGATACCGGAATTCCGTCGATTGCGGAAATCACTTTTTGTTTGGCAGGAAGCCCGAATTTACTGGGCATTCCGGCGGTTATTTTACTGATAACCGGCTTTTCGTATTTTATTTTTTCCATGGTTTAAATTTCTTTGTTCATTGAAATGGCAGCAAATTTTTCCAAATCCACAATCATGTCATAGGAATAGCGTACAAACATTTTTCCGATTTTATAATGCTGCATCGGCTGCACTTCCATGCCGAGCGCCAGTTTTACCAGCGCTTCGGGAATGTTTTGTCCGGCGCCCACAGCCAGATAAACCCACGCCGGAATGCGCGGATTGATTTCGATAAGGTAATATTCGCCTGCATTTGTTTTTATCAGTTCCAGCTCCATGCCACCTTTCCATTTGGTTTGCCGAAAAAGCGACCTGGTGAGTTCCATCATTCTTTCATCGGCCAGGGTAATTCCGCCCCACGCTTTTCCCTTGTCGGTGATGTACTGTTTCCTCATAGGCACTGCCG
>CAZCPH010000626.1:0-1909 GCA_964500105.1 uncultured Mariniphaga sp.
AAGGCCAATCGGTGTTTATTTTAACCACAAGTGCTGAAGATTTTGAGGGAAACCAGAGCTACGAAGAAACCAGAGGTGTTCAAATTGATGAATTTGCGCTCCTTGTTGACGGTTCATTTGTTGTGGTTGGAGACAGTGTAAAACTGGAAAATGAAATGTGGACTGTTTACGGCCAGGAAGTGCATGAAACCTTTGAAATGGCTTTCTGTGATTTTAAAACTGAGGGTGAGACTTTTATTGACGCCGGAGAGGCGGTAGCAAGAAATGTAAACATTAATCTTGAAGGACAATCAGAAGCAATGGTTTGGGCAACCGAAGCGATAACCGGAAAAGGTGAAGGCTCTTCCATTCTCTACTTCAGAAACGTTGATGGGGTTGATTTAACTGGTTTTACAGTCGAAGGAAGCGCGGAAATTCTTCCGTTTGAATGAGATATCATTAGAGAAAAAAAGCGTTCCGCTCTCGTTATAGAAGAAACAACAATTTTATAAATGAGAAAGGATTGACATTTGTTTTCTACTGTAGAGGACATAACCAATCTTAAAAAGTTTATCCTCAACCTCATCTGATCTATTGTCCTGGGGGTGCACAATGCAAATAACAGCGACCGGCATAATTCTTTAAAATATTGAAAAATAAGAAGAATAATGTCGACTAAATATCAGTATCCTACATGTTGCCTTTTCGAATTAGTTGATACCCCGACCTGAAAAAAAAGGCAATTGGCAATACCAAAATATGCATAAGTTTGGTATATGGAAATATCATAAAAATTATAAGACCAATGGTAAAGTGAATTTTGTATAATAAGCTGTGGCCTGCAATTACGGCTCCCGCATCGGGTTGGAAGGTAATGATCTTTTGTGCCCATTCACCCAGTGCTGAATATTCAACCACGGTTGTAGAGGCTGTTTGCGCAACAGAAGCCAATCCGATGCCGGCCTCAACAAGCAACAGAACTAAAATGAAGTAGTCGTGAAAGTTGCTTGTAAACCGAACACGTTCGTTGGTAATCCTCCTATTAAGCAATATCAGCATACCAATAAACGTAACAACGCCAAAGGTTGTTCCAAAAATCAGGGCAATCAGTCGTTTGGTTTCAGTGGTAATTACCAGATGGTAAACTTCTTCGGGCAGGAACAGCGTAAAATGCCCGAAAAACACGATGATAATTCCGTAATGAAACAAGTTGTTGCCTTTGCGAACGCCATCTTTAGCCAGAATCTGGGTTGATTTTGCCTGGATACTTTTATTGGCTACCACAAAACGGGTAATTAACCCAAACCAGAAAACAGCGAACGCAATGTGGGGGAAATAGGTAAATAACAGGTTGTTGATATAGTTTTCCATAGCCTTATTTTTTGCAGTTTACACATGAATTATCTCCGCCGAATTCTACGGGTTCTTCTTCGTACTCCGCGTCCAGGTCAAGCGGTTTTTCATTTTGAATTACAGCTTTTGTGGCATTTTCATCCGGCTGTCGGGCCGATAACGCAACAATAGCCGACAGAACATACCGGTAGGGATTTTTCTTTTCTTCCAATGCCAGAAAAATCCTGTTTATAATATGCACAGGTTCGGCAAGCAGGTCGGCTGCTTTACCCACTTCAAGTGTGGATAAAAATTCCAGAAAAACCGGAATGTAATCGGGCAATTCGTTTGCTGACAGCTGCATTCCGTTTTCCTTGTAAAATTCCAACATATCCACCATAGCTTGTCCGCGGTCTTTCGAGTCGCCTTTAATGTGTTCAAAAAGATGAAGCGAAGCACTGCGCGAATTGTCAAACAATTGCACATATTCTGCCTGCCAGTCGGTTAAATCCATCTTGCTGAAATGACCGGTAAACTTTTCAATTTCGCCAATCTTTTCTGAACGCAGAAGACCTTCATTTTTTAATTCAGCACCAAC
>CAZCPH010000627.1:0-1886 GCA_964500105.1 uncultured Mariniphaga sp.
AAAAAACATGCCTGGTTTTTACCTTTCAAGAACACAAACCCTTAGGGAACTGCTGAACCTAAGGGATTTGAATCGCGGCAACGGTTGGCATCCCTTTTACCCAACAGAGTCAGAGGTGAAATTCTTTTGATTCGTTATAAATTCATATCTTTACCACAAACAGGATAAAATGAACGAAAAAGAGTTTTTCATATTCCTGGGATACCAGTCAAGAGACAGAATCAGAGTTCGTTTTGAGAAAATTAAAAAATGACAAATAAGGAACAAATTAAAAAGGATATGGCGGTGGCTTTCGATTTTGTTGAACAAATCATTGAGCATCCGGGTATTATCGATAAAATTCCGGAAGGGTCTGCTGTGACTTTCCTTGATGAAGAAAATAAAAAGGCTGAGAAAAAAACGGAAGCCAATCAGTCAAAAAAATATGTAAGAGTTAAAAGGCATTTTGAAGTGATTTGACAAGTCCGTTCTTTCTGGTTTTCAAAATAATGGGTAAATTTCTGGTAAAGATAATGTAAAATAAAAATCAGAAATTAAAAAAGAATTCAACATCGAACTTTAACAAACTTTGCGTCCTGGCGACTTTGCGAGAGATAAAATCTTAGCGCCTTTGCGCCTTTGCGGTTAATAGAATAACAATGAAAATTTCCATCATCACAGCCACATACAACAGCGCCGCCCACATAGCCGGTTGCCTGGCTTCGGTAAACAACCAGGCCAGTCAGGTAAACCATGCCGGGCAGGCCCGTCATACTATGCCTCAAAGTCATGGTATGTCTAACTCAGGGCAAAACCTCCGAAAAAATAATACCACGCAAGCTTCCTTCGAAATAGAGCACATCATCATCGATGGCGCCTCCAGAAAACAGAGGACAGAGATCAGACTTCCGACTTCCCTGCCTACCGGCAGGCAGGCGACTTCTGTCTTCTGCGCAACTCATTTCCGAACTATTTGACCAAATTCCACCACTTAAACCCAAAATTATAGTTTCATGTTAATTTATCTCGACAACTGCAGCTTTAACCGGCCTTTTGACGACCAGAAGCAAGTTCGCATAAGAATTGAAACGGAAGCAAAATTATACATTCAGGAGAATATTGTTTCCGGGGCTTTTCAGTTGGCCTGGTCTTATATTTTGGAATATGAGAACAGCGTAAATCCGTATCCCGAAAGAAAGGAAACCATTGAAAACTGGAAAAAATATGCCGGAACCGATACCGGCGAAACAAACGATATTATTGAATTGGCCAAAGCACTGCAAAAAAAAGGTATAAAATCAAAAGATGCTTTACATGTAGCTTGTGCGACTACGCAGGATTGTGCTTATTTTATCACCACCGACCTGAATCTGATAAAAAAATTACGTACTTTTGAACCAATTAATGTGGTAAATCCTGTAGATTTTATTAACCAGTTGGAGAATAGATAATGCTTACAGATACAGAAATAAAGAAAAAAGGACTAAAGGTTTTGGTAGAAAACCTGGGGGATATCGATGCAGAAAAGTTCATACGTTTAATCACCAAAGAACCTTTTGATTATACCCAGTGGCAGTCCACATTGTGGAAAGACGAAACCGTTGAACAGGTAAGTGAAAAAGCCATGCAGTACCGGGCAAATCAAAAGAAATAAAATCTCTCGTTTCCACCAACACCGAAAACAAAATCTTCCGTACCTGGCAAAACAAACCCATTCAACCCAAGAATGTGCTTATTGGCTGGTTACCATCCTCGCCGAAACCCTCCGCAACCCTCCGCAAACTGCCGCAACTGCTGCACCGGTAAAAACCACCTCCCCCCGGCAACGGTGGGTGGGTAAACAATAGTCGCCAAAAGGAACCGTTCTCTGAAAGAAAAGAACGGTTCCCTAACACCTGCAACTGTTG
>CAZCPH010000628.1:0-1882 GCA_964500105.1 uncultured Mariniphaga sp.
ATTAATCCGCCATTCCGGTCACATGCCTGGGCACGAACACCAGCTCCACCAGGTTGAATATCGTCTGGTTGAATTTCAGGAACCAGTTTTTGCAGTGCTTTTACCAGTGCAGATTTATTGTACGACCTGTAATATTCACCGAGTCCGGTTCTCCAGTATTTTCGCATTACTTTTCTGAATCCCGGCCAGGCCAGCGCTTCCCAGAATTCAGTGAATTGAAACGATGTTTTTCTGTAACCTTCCCGTTTAAAAGCCCAAACAGCATTTGGTCCGGCTTCAATCCCTCCATTTATCATTCGGGTGAAGTGAACGCCCAGAAAAGGAAAATTCGGGTCGGGCACCGGATAAATCAGATTTTTAACCAAATACCTTTTTTCTTGCCTCAATTCATGGTATTCACCCCGAAAAGGAATGATGCGGACATTTAATTTGGATTGCGTTTGTTTTGCTACTTTATCACTGTATAAACCAGCTGTGTTGATCACAAGCTTTGCAGACAGATCGTTATTGGTTGTTAGAACATGAACCGCATCATTACTTATTTTTAGAGAATGAACTTTTTCGTTTAGCCGAATTTCGCCACCAAACCGGGTGGTAAAAATTTCAGAATATTTGCGACTAACTTCGCTGTAATCAATAATTCCGGTGTATGGAACATGAATTGCAGCAATTCCGGCAGCATAAGGCTCATATTCCTTTATGGCATCCCCCTGAACTTTTTTCATTTTTGTCAGGCCATTCAGTTGACCTCTTTCCCAGAGGTGTTCCAACTGCGGCAATTCTTTTTCTGAAGTGGCCACAATCAGTTTTCCGCAAAGTTCGTATTTTACATTTTCTTTATCGCAAAATTCTGTCAGAAGCTGGTAGCCTCGCCTGCAATTTAATGCTTTTAAGCTGCCCGGTTTGTAATATACCCCTGCGTGAATTACACCGCTGTTGTTGCCGGTCTGATGCGTGGCAATATCATGCTCTTTTTCAATCACAACAACGGTTAAATCCCGGTTGATTTCCTTGAGCTTGAGCGCTGTTGCAAGTCCAACAATTCCGCCACCAATTACAGCAATGTCATACTTCATTTTGCAGTAGTATTTCTCTCAAAATTCAGTCAGTTAATTTACATTCAATTGTTGAAAACCTTCACTTTTTTACCCGCTGAGTTGATGCTTAGTCTATCGGTAAATTCGATGAATTTCGGCACTTTATGCATGGCAAGTTTACCGGCACAAAATGCTTTTAAGGTTTCCTCGGTTATTTCGGTTTTGAATCCTTTTTCAATAACCACTGTGGCTTTTATGGCGTCGCCGGCAAAGTCATCCTGAATGGGCTCAATCGTACAGTCAACAACCTGCGGAAAGGAAACAATTACTTCTTCAATTTCCTTCGGACTGACTCTTTTGCCTGCTATTTTAATGAACTCCTTATTGCGTGCAGTCAGGTATATGTAACCGTCGCTGTCCACTGTTCCGATGTCACCGGTGTATAGCCAGCCGTTTTTAAGCACTGCTTTTGTCATTTCAGGTTCTTTGTAATACCCCAGCATCACGTTGTTTCCTTTGGCAATTATTTCTCCGGTTTCTCCCGGAAGTACCTTTTTACCACTCTGATTTACAACTTTTAACTGAACATTTGGAATCCCTTTTCCAATTGAGCCAAGCTTGCTTTTCAACTCTTTGGGTTCCAGATAAGAGAGACGGGCGGTTGCTTCGGTTTGGCCATACATTACAAAAAAGTTGATGTTTGGGAATGCGTTGATAAATTCTTCAATGAAAACTTTATGCAATTTGCCGCCGGCCTGAGTGACATAGCGAAGCGATTGAAATTCAGCGGATTTAAATTTTTCTGATTTTCTTGATCATCTTTTGAAAAAACGTTTTTTGCTAAG
>CAZCPH010000629.1:0-1878 GCA_964500105.1 uncultured Mariniphaga sp.
TGATGAGGATGAAGGCGAAGATGACCTGCTGCTTCCGGAACTGCCCGAACTACTCGGGGTATAACTCCTGGAAGATGAAGAGCCACTGCTGCGGTAACTGCCGCTGCTACTGCTTCGCGAAGGCGCACTGTAACTGCTGCCGGATTTGGTGGTAGTTGACGGTGCCCGGTAACTTCTGGTTGCACTGCTGCTGCTCGAACTTCTGTTGTACGTTGAATTCGTGCGGTAGGTGCGGTTATAGGTTGAAGTGGACCGCGGAGCAGTATAATTTGAACCTGAACGACTGCTTTGAGTTACAACCCTCGGAGTTGTTGTGCTTTTTGTTGCCGGTCTGGTGTATGTTCTTGTTGTGGTGGTGGTACCCGGCCTGGTATAGACCCTCGTTTGCGTATTGCCATTGCTGTTAACTCCCTGAATATTCTGGTCCGAAGAAGTCCTTCTCCTTTCGGTAACAACTCTGCCGTTTGTAATTGGCCGGGTGCCTGCATCCTGCCTTACACCCGAGGTTGAAGTTGACCGGCGGTTGTTGTCAACTGTGCGTGTTGAAGTTGCACCGTCGCGTACACTTTTGGTTGTTGTGGCCGAAGTGCGCACCCCCGAAGCAGCGGTTCTGCCGCCACTGTCGTTGCTTCTTGTAACGTTCGTTGCCGTTGACCGTCTTTGCCCGTAACGGTAATTGTCTGAATCGGCATACCAGCCGCCACCATATCCGCCACCATATCCGCCGTACCATGAGCTGTAGGGATAACCCCATCCGTAATATGAAGAGTATGGGCTGTACCACGAGCTGTAATAGGGAGAATAACCCCAACCCCAGCTATAGTAAGGCGAATACCAGCTGTGTCCCCAACCCCAGTTGTAGTATGGAGAATACCAGGATGAATAATAGAATGGATCGTAATAAAACGGATCGTAGAAAGAAGAGCCGTAATACCAGCTGTCCCAGTAAAAAGGATCATAAAAATGAGGACGATGGAACCTGCGGATACGATAGGCATAATCAATATCGTCACCGTCATAGTAATTGTTAATTACATATTTCACATCGTCGTCGTTATAATAAACAGTGGTGTCACTTTCATACAAATCGTATTGATCCATGCTGTAAACCAGCGCATCAGAATCTTCTTCCGATCCGTCGAAAATGTAATTGTTCATGGTTTGTGAACCTTCTTCATTTCTTTCGATGTCACTAATAATCATTCGGTGAGCTGATTTTTCCGCTGTTTCTTCTTCAATCAGAATTTCTTCTGCAGAAATTGGCGGAGGAACATCGCCCGGGTTAAAATAGACGTCATCAGTATATGAACTGGTGACATAAGTACCCGAGGTACATGCACCTATGAAGAGTGCAGCCAGTGTTAATAATGTTAATCTTGCTTTCATAACTCGTCCTCCCGGTTTATTTAATATCAATAATATTTACTTTCTTTGTGATCGCTAAAAAATCATATACAAAAGAGCAAAATTTATACCAATTTAAGAAAAATGGCGAAAGAATTAACTCCGCGTAATGAAAATTATTCCCAATGGTACCAGGATCTGGTAATTAAGGCCGATTTGGCTGAAAATTCTGCGGTGAGAGGATGTATGATTATAAAACCCTATGGCTATGCCATTTGGGAAAAAATGCAGGCCCAGTTAGACCGAATGTTTAAGGAAACCGGTCATGTAAATGCCTATTTCCCGCTGTTTATTCCAAAATCGTTTTTCAGCAAAGAAGCCGATCATGTTGAAGGATTTGCCAAAGAATGTGCTGTGGTTACCCACTACCGCCTGAAAAACGACGAAGTAAACGGTGGTGTGGTGGTCGATCCGGAGGCAAAACTGGAAGAAGAACTGATCGTACGCCCGACTTCAGAAACAATTATCTGGAGC
>CAZCPH010000630.1:0-1870 GCA_964500105.1 uncultured Mariniphaga sp.
CAGGCCTGGGCAATGGCTGTATTGGGCTTGTGGCTACCGGCAGGCGAAACGCCTTCGTTTTTGTAATAAATTTTTGCAGGAGTGCCCAGCGCTTCCTCCAGTTCGTAAGCGCGCACAAGCGGGCTTGGCCTCCACTGAAAAAGAATTTGTCTGATTTCTTCCGGAATATCAATCCAGCGTTCCTGGCTCACTTCCTGCTCAATCAGGTTCATGGGAAAAACCGGCGCCAGCATTTCCGGTGTAACGGGTTTTCCGTCGGGGCCCAGTGGCGGGTTTAGCGGATTTGGCAGGTCGGGTGCAAGGTTGTACCACTGTTTGGGCATTTCCGACTCTTCGAGAAAAATTTTCTTTTGTCTGGTCATGATCTTATTTTTTTACGGTTATATATTCAACAAAAAAGGGATTTGCTGCAGCACAACAAATCCCTTTTTCAAATTATTCGGGTTTATTCATATGTGTATCCAGCGCTTCCATTTTCACGTTGCGCCAGTGCCATTCTTTACTGTATAACGGTGTTTTGTACATAATTTCTTTTTAAGAAGCGATAAAACTACATATTTTTCTTTTAAAAACAGATTTGTGTTTAGAATTTTAAATTCATTATGCTCCAACATCCCAACGTCTGAAATATAATCCCTGTCGTACAATGGGCAGTGTTTTGAATTCTATTTCTTCCATTTCTGCCAACGGAAGAGGTGAAAATTCAGAAGCAATTTTTATGTTCTCTTCCAGTTGTTTAATGCTGTCAACTCCAATAATTGTTGTACTAACCGGGAGGCTCATATTGTAGGTTAATGCTTCTTTAATGGAAATTGTTCCCGATTTTGGTGTGCGCATCCGTGCATCGGTTTGTTCTTCCAGTGGTGGTGGGGTCCAACTGCTGAGCATTCGTCCGCGTGTGGTCACCTTCATTCCTATGGTAGCAATTCCGCGTTTCTGGGCCTCGGGCAACAGGTAATTTTTAAAACTGAGGTAGTGCACATCGGCTGCATTGAGTGCCAGCAGCAGGGTATCGAAAGGATATCGTTTGATTGCTTCGATTAGCACAATGGGTTCGAAGTGTCCGGTAATTCCCAGATTTCTGACAATACCTTCCGATTTTGCTTTTTCCAGTGCTTTAATGGCACCGTCACTGGCAAAAATCTGGTCAATCTGGTCCTGCCGCTGCACATTATGCAACTGCCAGGTATCCAGGTGGTCGGTTTGAAGGTTTTTCAGGCTTTCTTCCAACAAGCGCATTGAACCGTCGTATGTGCGGTCGTGGGTTTTGGTGGCAAGCCAAACTTCGCTGCGACGGTTTTTCATTACACGTCCAATGTTTAACTGGCTTACTCCCCGGCCATACGAGGCAGCAGTGTCGATGTAGTTAATTCCCAAATCGATGGCACGATGAATGATTTTTTCGGATTCTTCTTCCATTCCTGCAATTTCGAGGGTAGCCTGTCCACCCAGACTTAAAATGCCCACTTTGTAGCCGGTTTTTCCAAATGCATGCGTTGGCATGGCACTGTAGGTTACAGGATTAAAAGGGTGTTCATCGCTTTTTTTTAACGGAATACGGCTGAATTCCTTTTCAGAACCTATTGCATTTCCAACAGTTGCTGTGGCTGCAGCTGCCAGTCCGGTGCCTAAAAATTTTCTTCGGTTGATGTTGTTTTCCATGATGTTTTTTTTTTTTTGTCGATGCTGTAATTGTTTTGCGGAAAGTTTTTTATACGTTATTTTTTACTGAGGGTTGAATATAAGGATAAAATGTGGTATAATTTTAAAATGATTTGTCGTTCAAACTGTTTTTATCTATTTTTGCACACCAAAATTTAAGAGGCCTCATAGTTCAACGGATAGAATAGCAGTTTCCTAAACTGTAGAT
>CAZCPH010000631.1:0-1868 GCA_964500105.1 uncultured Mariniphaga sp.
CAGGATCACAACGATGAAGTACATTTCAGAAGTATTAAAATAAGGGAGTTATAATAATGACTAACAGAAGAAATTTTCTAAAAGCTGCCGGAATCGGGATGGCTGCAGCAGCACTTCCCGGCCTGGCAAATGCCTCTTCAGGTAAGGCTGAAGTGAAAAAAGGTAAAAGTGATATTCAGTTGGGCGTAGCTTCGTACACTCTGCGGAAATTTTCAACGGAGGAGGCCTTGGACATGACCCTGCGCTGCGGCGTTAACCGCATCACGTTTAAGGACATGCACCTGCCGCTCGATTCCAACAACGAAACCATTAAAAAAACAGTGGAGCTTTGTAAACAAAAAGGGGTGACCCTTTACGGTGCTGGTGTGGTTTACATGCGATCAAAAGAGGATGTTGACCGGGCGTTTGAGTACGCTAAAACTGCCGGTATGGAAATGATTGTGGGCGTTCCCAATCATGAATTGCTGGAATATGTGGAAGGAAAGGTAAAACAATATGACATCAAACTGGCCATACACAACCATGGGCCGGGTGACAAACTGTATCCCAGCGCCGAAAGTGCCTACAACCTCATTAAAAATATGGATAAGCGTATGGGGTTGTGCATCGATATCGGGCATACCAAACGCATCAACCGCGATCCCGAGCAGGATGTGAAAGACTTCTTCGACCGTGTGCTGGATATTCATATTAAAGATGTTACAGCTGCTGCTGCCGAAGGAACAACCTGTATTATCGGACGGGGAGTGATAGATTTTCCCGCGTTTATGAAAACTGTGGTAAAAATGGGATACAAAGGAACACTGGCACTTGAATACGAAGCCGAAGCCGATGATCCGCTGCCTGGAATGATGGAATCGTTCGGTTACACCAAAGGGGTGATGGCGATGTTGTAGGAGGAAGAAGTTCAAGGTTCAGAGTTCTGGATTTAAAGAAATTAATAGATTTTGTTTTAGACAACATTTCTTTTATTTCATCTTATAATCTTCTGACTTCGGTCTTTTGACTTCCGACTTCCGACTTCAATCATTTAGTGAATCAAAAAGATTTAAAATTGTAATTTGGAAATTAATAATACCAAAGAATTAAAAATAATATGAGTGCAAACAGAAGAGAATTTCTAAAAAAAGTTACAGCCGGTGCGGCCGGAATAGCAGTAGGCGGTTCGGCTATGGGTATGTCGGCGAAAAGTTACAGCCGGATTATCGGCTCGAACGAACGGTTAAATGTGGCCATTGTTGGGCTGGGACGCAGACTGGGAGCATACTACGAACCCATTGCAAAGAAAGAAGCCAATGTAGAGCTGGTTTATTTGTGCGATGTAATGGAAAAGCAGCGTGAGAGGGCGTTGCAGAATTTTTCAAAGCGAATTGATTACAAGCCAAAACTGGAAAATGATATCCGTAAGGTAATTGATGATCCGAAAGTGGATGCGATTTTTAACGCTACGCCCGACCATTGGCATACACCGGGATCTGTTATGGCGATGAAAGGCGGCAAACATGTGTATGTAGAGAAACCCAGCAGCCACAACATGTTCGAAAACGAAATTCTGGTTGAAGCTGCCAAAAAGCTGAACAAAGTGGTTCAAATGGGAAATCAGCAGCGTTCCTCCGATCATACCATCGAAATTATTAAGGAAATCCACAACGGAGTAATTGGTGTTCCGTACCGTGCAGTTGCTTTTTATCTGAACAAGCGTGGGGAAGTGCCTGTGCAAAAGCCAGCACCTGTTCCGGCAGGCCTTGACTGGGAGTTGTTCCAGGGACCTGCTCCGCGTCGTGTTTACACCGAAGAAACCTGGGATTACAACTGGCACTGGTATGGCTGGAATTACGGTACCGGGGAAACAGGAAACAATGCCACCC
>CAZCPH010000632.1:0-1864 GCA_964500105.1 uncultured Mariniphaga sp.
TTTTTTCAGGTTTTGATAGAAAGAGCTCATTATTTTTGTTCCGGCGTTGTCTTCAACTTCCCATAATGTCATTACAATTGTCGGACAGCCGGCATATAAAAATCCCCGGGCAAGACTCATTACACCTTCACCTTTTTTCAAATTTCCTGAACCTGTGTTACATGCACTTAAAACCGTAAGCCTGGCGTTAAGGTCAAGGTTGTAAATATCGGCAGTATTCAGCCACCCGTCGTTAAGTGGTTGATCGTTATTGTTTTGAGAGAATGCAAATCGCGAGAATGCCGGCAGCGAATCATTGATAAAAGCGTGCATTGCCAGATGTAAAATATCGTAGTTCATGTTTTGCTCCCTGAAGTTTTTCTCTGTAGCAAATTCATTTTTGAATAAGTCTGCCTTAATTTTTTCTGCAATTAGCTCCACTTCGCGCTGAACACCGGGAAGCGGAACCAAAACCAATTTTTCATTTTCAAAAACTATTGTGTCTGAGCTGTATTTGGGTGCAAATGCAAGTAAACGCTTTTTTGCTTTTCGCTGTGTCTGATTAAATTTAAACAGTAAATTGGCTGAATAAGCGTAGTTTATGGTGTTGTTTCTGATGAGATAGGGCAGCTGATTGAATTGCACCAGCCCTGATGTGTCCGGCATTTCGGTTAAAAGCGCATCAAAAGGCACATAGCTTAATTTTCCGTCAGGGATAACGGTGATTTTTCTGGTTTGAATAATGTCTGCAAACGGTTGAATGAGCTTTAAGTAAAGGTTGTGGGAAGCAGCACAAAAAGCTTTTGAGTTGTCATTCCGGGTAAAAAGGTATGCCGGGTTCGACATAAAAAGAAAAGTTTCCTCGATGGATTGTATAAAAGAAGAATCGATGTCAATTTTGTGAAAAGTCAAGTTTCCGGCGGCAAATAAAAAGGCATAAAGTTCAGGAACAGAGTCTGATTCATTTAAAACATACTCGATTAGAACTTCATCTCCACCCAGGTTTTTGTGAATGACAGAGGGTGAAATCGCCGCATCTGCATATTTCAAATCATAATAATCAGTATATTGGTCTTCAAGATATTGGGTAAGCTCTTCACGTTCTCTTTTCAATTGAAACAGCATGGAATCTGCGGCAGCAAGTTCAGCTGAATTGCTGCTTTCTGATCTGCGGAGGTTAAACAGAATCTCATTTTGACTGGTTATGCTGTAATTGAGTGAGCGTTCCAGTTCGGTCAGGCTGTCTGGTATAAGGCTGTTTTCTCTTGCCAGTTGATCCGAAAGCTTGTCAAACACCGAAGTTGCCTTCATGCGTTCGGCATTGGTAAAGGCAAATTCAATTATTCGCGGGTCAGCCTCAATTTCTGTGGCTTTGTAAGCGGTTTGCACTATGTTGGCAAAGGTGGCACCCTCCAATTCACTCAGCTGGATTTTACTTTCGTCGGAATAGAGTCTTTTTCTGGCTTGTTGAATGATGTTGGCCGTTACTTCATAGTAATCAAGCGCTTTCTTAATTGCCTCCTGCTTTAAAGGATGTGTTGTATTGGAATAAATATCAGAAATCTGGGTGTGGGCGTTGGCGATTAAATTCAGCAACTCCAGGCTTTGGGTCAGGGAATAGGTGTTTTCTAGTGCGTAGGTAGCGTCAGAAAGGCGATCTGGGGCCATTCCAAGCGCTTCTATGCCTTTTAAGTAGTAATCGATAGCCTTTGTCAGGTTACTGCTTTTCTGGCTCCGAAAATCGTCCAGGTTCTTTGTTTCGACAATTAGGCTTTCATGATAAAAGCCCATTGTTTTCAAGTATAGAGAATAATTGACTCCATCATTTACTTCATTGTTTTGAAAAATTGTTTGAGCAAAATCTAAATATCGATCTGCCTCATCA
>CAZCPH010000633.1:0-1848 GCA_964500105.1 uncultured Mariniphaga sp.
ATCAAGGGCTTTCTATTGACGGTATTGGTATCACGGTTGTTGCAACTCAGTATACATATGAGAAAGACAGCTTTGATAATATTATTATATGCTTTGTCAATAATTTCGAAGCAAAATCTGGTTGAAAGCTGATTTCAGCCTTTCCAATCCTTCCTCCAGTACGCTTCGCGGACAGCCAATATTCAAACGCAACCAGCCGTCGCCACCTGCGCCAAAACGCCCGCCGTTGTTCAGCCCAACCTTTGCTTCTTCCAGCGTAAATTTCATCAGCTCATCGTCGTTCATTCCGTATTCCCTGAAATCGAGCCAGATTAAATAAGTGGCTTCGGGTTTCATGACTTTTATTTTGGGCAGTTTTTCTTTTATAAATGTTTCAAGAAAAAGATAGTTTTCCCACAGATAATCCAACAGTTGTTCCAGCCATTCATCACCTTTGGCGTAGGCAGCTTCCAGAGCCACAGAGCCGAAAATGTTTCCCATTCCCAAATGCCCTACACCCAATGCCCTTTCGTAGCGGGCCATTTTGGCTTTGTCAGGAATAATGATTAGTGATGAAGCCAGACCTGCAACATTGAACGTTTTGCTGGGAGCCATACAGACTACCGAGTTTTTCGCCGCTTCTTCGGAAAGCGTTGCAAACGGAATGTGACGGTTTCCTTTAAAAATCAGGTCGGAATGAATTTCATCGGAAATTACCATTATGTTGTTTTCGATGCAAATGGCTGCCAGTTCCTGCAGTTCGTTTTGATTCCAGACGGTACCGCCAGGGTTTTGGGGATTGCAGAGCAGCAGCAGTTTTGTTTTTTTATCAATTTTCGATTTTAAATCGTCGAAATCAAAAGTATAACGATCGTTTACAATCTTTAAAGGATTCTCAATCAATTTTCGTTTTGTTCCTTTCACACAATCGAAAAACGGGAAATAAACCGGTGGCTGAACAATAACTCCGTCGCCGGGTTTCGAAAACGTTTCAATGGCAACGGTCAGACCTGCCACTACACCCGGACTGGAAGAAATCCACTCTTTTTCAATGCTCCAGTTGTGCCGGCGCTTCATCCAGCCAATCACAGCGTTAAAATAGGACTCGGGTTTAAACGTATAACCGAAAATTTCGTGTCCGGCCCTGTTTTTTATGGCTTCCACAATAAAATCGGGCGTTCTGAAATCGGTGTCGGCCACCCAAAGAGGCAGAACATCATTGGTTTTGAAAATCCACTCGCGCGCATCGTATTTAATGCAGTTTGTGCCTTCGCGCGGAATGATTTCGTCGAAATTGTATTTTTTCTTCATTTTTCTGTTTTTCAGCGATTTGTTTATTGTGTTACCGGAATTTTTCTGAGAAAATTGTGGCTGTCGTTTTGTTCCACTTTCAGTACAAAACTGAAACGGTTTAAATCGAGGCAAAGTTCAAAATCTTCATTTGGCGCCCATTCCTGTTTTTCGGCTTCAAAAAATCGTTTTCCCGAACCTTTTCTGATGATCTTTTTCATTTTTTTGAAATCGTTGGGTAGTCCGGTTAATTCGTTTCGAATGTATTCAGCGCAGAGGGTATCTTCATCGGTGGGAAATTCGCAGGCATAGCCCATACAAACCAGCGACACGGTTTCCGGATTTTGGGTTTTTATATAATTGATAATGGCACCTGCGTTCACAAAACTGCCGGTAATGATTTCAGGCGCGTGCACTGCAGCTTCAATTCCCTGTGTTCCTGAACTGGTTGTGTGAACAATTGTTTTTCCGGCAATGGCTGCGTCGAGCAATTGTGCAGGCGAATTGCCAAAATCAAATCCATGCGGTTTCATTTCGTTTCGTTCGCCCATGAGCAGAAAATCCGGATTTTCTTCCTTC
>CAZCPH010000634.1:0-1840 GCA_964500105.1 uncultured Mariniphaga sp.
AAATCGGGCAAAGACGAAGACGGACGCCGGCGTGGTGTTCCGGCTGAAAACCTGGTTATCCGCAACAACATTGTTTATCACGGCCACGGCGGTGTAACCGTTGGCAGCGAAATGTCGGGCGGTGTTCGTAATATGCATGTTTCAGGCTGCACTTTTATGGGGACCGATGTGGGCCTCCGGTTTAAAAGTGTACGTGGTCGGGGAGGCTTAGTTGAAAATATTTACATCTCCGATATCCGGATGACAGATATTCCCACTCAGGCCATTTCGTTTGACCTCTATTACGGTGGCAAATCGGTTTCGGAAATGCTTGCCGAAGGCGGTCAGGATGCGTTGGCACAGGAAGAGCCGGTTACCATTGAAACTCCACAGTTTAAGAACATTTTTATTCGCGATGTGACATTGAAAGGCGCTCAGCAGGCGGTTTTTTTGCAGGGCTTGCCAGAAATGAACCTTGAAAACATTGAAATCAGCAATATGCTGCTTGAAGCCGACAACGGAATTTCTGTAATTGATGCCAGCGGAGTTAAAATCAGCAATGTGAAACTGATTACCAAAAACGAAACGGCGGTTGAATTTTACAATACACGTAATGTTGAAATAGCGGATTTTATGAGCCCTAAAAAAACACCAAAAACCATAACAATCAATGGTGTGAAAAGTGAAAATTTTTCATTGAAATCAGCTGATTCGCAAAGCCTGGAAAAATGTACTGCAATTGGCAGTGAGGTTGACAGGCAACAAGTGAAATTTTAAACGGAATTCGGTTTTTCTGTAACGATTATCAATTTTCCGCAGTGTTGTGAAAAGGCAGCGGCGATTTTAAAACGGTACAGGAAGCCATCAATGCTGTTCCCGACTTCAGAAAAGTGAAAACCACGATTTTCATAAAAAACAAACAATTAAAAGCAGATGAAAAAATACCGTTGGGCGCTTTATCTCATCACTGTATTTAGCCTGTTTTGGGTCGGAAAACCTGAAGAGAAAGGCTTTCGCATTTTCACCATTGGCGATTCTACCATGGCCAGTAAAAAACCTGAGGTTTATCCCGAAACCGGCTGGTGCCAGGTTTTGGGGCAGTATTTCAAAGATGGAGTCACTGTTCACAACCATGCGGTAAATGGTCGCAGCTCAAAAAGTTTTATTGACGAAGGCCGCTGGAATATTGTTCTTGACAGTTTGCAGGCCGGTGATTATGTTTTTATCCAGTTTGGGCATAACGACCAAAAGGAATACGATTCAACCCGTTACACCACACCATACGGAACCTATGCACAAAATCTGGAAAAATTTGTAACCGAATCGCGCAAAAAGGGCGCAAATCCTGTACTTTTCACCTCCATTGTCAGGCGAAAATTTGATAAAAACGGTAAGCTGACTGATACACACGGTGATTACCCGGATGCAGTGCGAAAAGTTGCTGAAAAACTGGAAGTTCCTTTAATCGACTTGCAGGAACTGACCGAAATGTATGTGGATTATTTGGGAGAACGGGCTTCGAAAGATTTGTATTTGTGGACGGAGCCGAATGAAAAATTCCCGGAAGGCAGGAAGGATGATACCCATTTGTCTCTTGAAGGAGCCAATACGGTAGCCCGATTGGTTTTAACCGCGATGAAAAGGCAGGAACTGAATTTGGCAAAGTGGATTACATATTGAAAAATTTCTGTTGGAAAGCAATAAAAAAAGACCGTCTGGCTTCAGACGGTCTTTTTTATACTGTTAAATTTAACTTTGTTATCTCACGATTAACTTTTCGATAAATTCGTTGGTATTTTGCGACTTAATCAGGTACATACCCGGTTGCAGGTCACTTACATTGATTTCATCATTCTGTGAT
>CAZCPH010000635.1:0-1834 GCA_964500105.1 uncultured Mariniphaga sp.
TACGAAGGCAAAAAAGTTCCGGTATTTGTTTATACCAACGGCGACAACGCTGAGCTTTTACTGAACGGCAAATCGCTGGGGAGAAAGTACAAAAATCCGACTTCGGAAGTTTCCACCGAACGCTACCGCCTGATGTGGCACGATGTGGTTTACGAACCGGGCGAACTGAAAGCGGTAGGATACAAAGAAGGTAAACCGGTTGGCGAAACTGTGGTGAAAACTGCCGGAAACCCCCATTCCATTAAACTCACACCCGACAGGACTACCATAGATGCAACGGGTGAGGATTTGAGTTTCGTTCTTGTGGAGGCATTCGACAAAGACGGAAATCTATGCCCGCTGGCCGATAACCTGGTGAATTTTGAAATGAAAGGCCCGGGTGAAATTGCCGGTGTGGGTAATGGCGACCAGCGGTCGTATGAACCATTTCAGACCAATCAACGAAAGCTTTTTTACGGAAAAGCCATGCTCATTGTTCGTTCTGTTAAAGGTAAACCCGGAAATATTGAAATCACCGCTACATCCGACAGACTGAGATCTGCAAAAACAACAGTTGTTAACCGTTGAAAAAAGGTTGCTTGCGATTCTTTTTGTGCTTTTATGCTTTATCGGCATTTCTTTTTTTTGTAAAGTTTTAAGTTGAAATATAAACAGTAAAAAATATGGACAGAAGAAAATTCATTCAGAGAACAACGCTGGGAACAGCCGGATTGTTGACTGCTTTTCACATCCCGGCCTTTGCCCAAAACCGGAAAATTAAAATCGGGTTGATTGGCGCCGGCTGGTATGGCATGGTGGTGGCAAAAGCTGCTTTAAAAGTGGGTGGAGTGGAACTTGTTGCTGTTTGTGATGTGGATACAGAACACCTCAAGAACAGTGCTGTCGAACTGGATTCTTTGCAGGGAAGCAAACCCAAAGAATTCAAAAACTACCATGAGTTGCTGGATATGAAAGGTCTGGAGGCGGTAATAATCGGAACTCCACCGCAGTGGCATGCGCTGCAGTTTGTGGCGGCCTGCGAAAAAGGGCTCGACATTTACTGCGAGAAACCGCTGGCTTACGATGTGGAAGAAGGCAAAGCCATGATGAAGGCGGTGGATAAAGCCGGAAACATTGTTCAAATCGGTTTTCAGCGGAGGCAGAGTGCAGCCTTTCAAAAAGCCAAAGAGCTGATTCAGGATGGAACGACCGGTAAAATCCGACAGGTTGGCGCGCAGATTCACTACAATCCGGTGCATGAAGACACCACCATTCAGGACCCGCCGGCATCGCTCGACTGGGATACGTGGTGCGGACCGGCGCCCAAATTGCCTTACCGGCCAAGTATCGGGCACAAAGCCTGGAGGCTTGAGAAGGAATATGGTAACGGCCACTTAGTTGACTGGGGCATTCACCACATCGACATTATCCGCAAAACACTTGATCTCGGAGTTCCCAAATCGTTTCAGACCAGTGGCAGCCTGGACATTCTGAAAGATAAAATTACCACACCCGACACGTTGAATGCGACCATGCATTTTGAGGAATGTCCGGTTATCTGGCATCACAGGTTGTGGGGAACGGGCGATTTGAATCCGCAGTTTAACAACGGCGTTTTCTTTTACGGCGAAAAAGCCACCCTGTTTGCTTCCGACAACAAACTGGTGCTGATGCCTGCCGGAAGAAACCAAAGCCAGCAGGAGATGGACATTTCCACACCGGATATGCAGGAAAAACATGTGGCCGATTTCATTAACGCCGTAAAAGCAAAAGATAAACGGTTGCTGAGCTGTACCACCGAAGATGCCTGGAAATCGACCACGACAGTGCAATTGGCCACAGCCGCTTATTATAC
>CAZCPH010000636.1:0-1834 GCA_964500105.1 uncultured Mariniphaga sp.
CGGTAGTTGACATTCTGATGGACGATGTTACCCAGGCTGCACGCGCGGTGGAAGGCATCGAAAATGTGAACGTTGACCTCACCTTCGACCCGCCCTGGGATAAATCGATGATGAGCGAGGAAGCCCGGCTGGAATTGGGATTCTTTTGACAGTATCCCTAAGGGTCGCGAAGCTCCCTTAGGGTTCTAATAAAAATGATTATAATCTGATTTTGAAAACACAACAAATGATGTTGATAATCAAAAAGTTAAAAACAAGTTTAGTTGCAAATACCCAAAGGGAACTACGTTACCCTTAGGGATCACAAAGGTAAAATCCCTAAGGGTCGTGAAACTCCCTTAGGGTGTTAAGATGAAAATTTAGATAGTGCATTTTAAAAATTTTTCCAAGAGATTTTATTTCAATGAGTTAAAAACAAAATAATTACAAATACCCCAAGGGAACTGCGTAACCCTTAGGAATGAATAAAAATCAACCACAAACTATGTCAACACCACGCGAACCTTTCGAGCCCAATGGCTGGTATCACGTATTTAACCACGCGAGAGGTTCTGATGTTATTTATTCAGAAGAATCTGATTACAAAACATTTCTTTCCTTAACAGAAAAGTATATTCTTCCCGTTATCCAAATTTTCGCATACTGTCTGATGCCAAATCATTTTCATTTTCTTGTTCAGATTAAAAATATAACTGTACCCGAAAACCACAAGGATAAAAATTCAAGCAATTACATTGCACATCAATGGGGAACATTGCAAAATACATTTACAAAAAAGATTAACTACAAACGCGGAACAAGGGGAGGTTTGTTTTGTCAGTCGGTTGACCGGAATCCCATAACTTCAGAAGAATACCGGCAAATGGCTGTTGTTTACATTCACAACAATCCGGTAAAACATGGTTTTTGCACTTCACCTGAAAGCTGGAAATTCAGCTCCTACAATTCAATTATCTCTGAAGGTTTTACAAAAGTTGAGCGTGACGAAGTAATTTCGTGGTTTGAGACCAAAGAAAATTTTATTTTTTACCATAAAAGCTATGCAGATGAAATTTACCGGGAAAAGTTTAACTTGCGTTAGCTATAATCCCTAAGGGTCGCGAAGCTCCCTTAGGGTTTTGAAAGGAAAGATGAAGTATGGAACAGATAATAAATATTGCTTGAAATTTTGTTGCCCTAAAGGTTGAAAAAGAAAGTTATTGTCAATATACACTTAGAGATGTCCGGGGTAAAATCCCTAAGGGTTGTGAAACTCCCTTAGGGTTTTGAAATGAAAGTTTAAACTCCGTGTTGTAAAAATTTCTATAAGAGATTTTATTTCAATGAATTAAAACAAAATAATTTATAATACCCTAAGGGAACTGCGTAACCCTTAGGGATGTCAAAGGTAAAACCCTTAAGGGTTGTGAAACTCCCTTAGGGTTTTGAGATGAAATAGAAAAATGGGTTTGGACAAACACGTTAAAGTTTTGATAGAAAATAAGTTGAAAATATTATTAATTACTAAATACCCTAAGGGAACTATGTAACCCTTAGGGATTGAAAAAAAGGATGCAAAATCAATATAACATATCGCAAAAAATAAAAAAAAAGTCAAAGTCATTGGGTTTTCTCGAGTGTGCCATCATTCCGGCAGGTTTTCTGGAAGAAGAGGAAGAGCATTTTAAAGACTGGTTGAAAGCCGGAATGCATGGCGAAATGGGTTACATGGCCCGCAATGTTGAAAAACGCCTTGACCCCAGGTTGCTTTTCGAAAACGCTAAAACGGTAATTGTTGTCCTTCAAAACTATTTTCCCAAAGAAACACAAAAAGACCCCGAAGCGCCGGTACTTT
>CAZCPH010000637.1:0-1832 GCA_964500105.1 uncultured Mariniphaga sp.
ACTGGTTGTTGCACCAATTTCAGCACCCATATTGCAAATTGTGCCCTTTCCTGTTGCGGAAAGCGATTCCGCTCCTTCACCAAAATACTCGACAATAGCACCGGTTCCACCTTTTACCGTAAGAATGCCTGCAACTTTCAGGATAATATCTTTTGGAGCAGTCCAGCCACTCAGTTTACCGGTGAGTTTTACTCCAATCAGTTTTGGCATTTTGAGTTCCCATGCCATGCCGGCCATTACGTCAACGGCATCTGCACCGCCAACACCAATGGCTACCATTCCCAACCCTCCGGCATTTGGAGTATGTGAGTCGGTTCCAATCATCATTCCGCCCGGGAAAGCATAATTTTCCAAAACAACCTGGTGGATGATGCCTGCACCGGGTTTCCAAAATCCAATACCGTATTTGTTGGAAACCGATTCAAGGAAGTCAAAAACCTCTTTATTGGCATCGAAAGCAACGCCCAGGTCGGTTTTTCCGTCAATTTTCGCCTGAATCAGGTGGTCGCAATGCACTGTTGAGGGAACCGCTGTTGTACTTTTCCCCGAATTCATAAACTGCAACAGTGCCATCTGAGCCGTGGCATCCTGCATTGCTACCCGGTCGGGTGCAAAATCAACATAGTCTTTTCCGCGTTCGAAAACTTCCAGCGACTGGGTTTCGTAAAGGTGTGCGTAAAGAATTTTTTCGGCATAAGTCAACGGGCGATTCAGCTTTTTTCTTGCTTCTTCAACTCTTTTGGGCAAATGCTCATAAACTTTTTTGATTAAGTCTGCGTCAAACATACTTTTATACTTTTTTTGATATTATTTTTTCAATGAATTGTCACAATAAATAACATTAAATAGCGGTAAAAGTTCCGTTAAAATTTTGGTTCATTTTTTTAATGCCCCCAAATATAGAAAAAAAATGACAGATGTCAGTTTTGCTGAAAGATGTAATTTAATTGCCTGCAAACAGCAAATGTTTTTGGACAAAAACGCTCCGGTTTTAAGCAAGAGTACCACTTTCCCATGTAACTTTTTATTGTACTTCTGAAGTAACGCCGACTGTCTATTCTTTTATTCAATCGCTTGATTTGATGAGGTTTTGATAATTTTGCTGGAAATTTTCAGTTTTCGTTTATTTACTTATGTTCTCATTTTTAAATGGAATTTAACAAATTCCACAATTTCATTCATTGCCTCTGTGGCTTCGGAAAACATAGGAGCCATCAGCGGGTAGCAGTGAATCATGTTTTCTCCTGCCCTGAAAGTTACTTCAACACCTGCATTTGTTGCCTTTCTGCTGAATTCTTCACCATCATCAAATAATTCATCGTTTTTGGCTGAGTTGATAAAAAGCGGTGGCAGTCCTTTTAAATTGCCAAATAACGGCGAAATAAACGGATGACTGGCAGGTGTGTTTCCGCAGTAATGCTTACTGAAGACATTCCATGAATTTAGAGGTGCCGGTGAAAATCTGTTTTTTGTTTTATACGATTCGCCGGAGCAGGTCAGGTCGGTCCAGGGTGAAATGGCAATAGCCGCCACCGGAAGAGGAAATTTCTTTTCTTTCAACACAAGCAATGTTGCCAAACACAACCCACCGCCTGCCGATTCACCTGCCATCAGTATGTTTTCAGGTTGATATCCTGAAGCCAGCAACCAGTTGTATATTTTTACTGAATCGTCTAACGCTGCCGGGAAAGGATTTTCGGGCGCCAGACGGTATTCAAAAATGAGATTTTTTACGCCGGTAAATTTTGCAAATTTCGAAACAAATCCCCGGTGATCGCTGCATGAACCGGAGACATAACCGCCACCGTGAATGTACAGAATCAGTTTTTCGG
>CAZCPH010000638.1:0-1825 GCA_964500105.1 uncultured Mariniphaga sp.
TTAATTCCCCAGTTAAGCAGATGGTTGTCAGAGTTGTATGCGCCTTTGTGCGAAAAGCTGTAAACGTTGGCATCGAGGTAATTGCGTGCATGGTTTAAAAAAGTACCGACTCCCAGATTTAGCACACTGTCGCCAAACTCTTCCGACGACATGTTCCGTTCCAGTTGGTTCAGATAGTACTGTCCCAATATATCGTAGGTTTCTTTTTCCGACGTATTAAAGGCCGAAAGGATAAACTTCAGGTTCAGGTTGAGATTTGGATGATAATTTGCAGAAAGTGCACCAAGATACGTTTTAAAATCGTCGATTTCCTGCCCCTGAAAATAGATGGTAGTATTCAGCGGCGTTTGCCAGGTTCCGAAAGTGGTTTGCCGGGTTTGTGGTACAAACTTATATTCATTCTGGGCCACATTTCCGAGAATTGACAGATCGAAATTTTCTGAAAATCGATAGGTGATGTAGGTTTGAAAATCGATAAATTTCGGATCGTATTCGCCTTTTTCATCGAGCCCGCCCAGCATGTAACTGTTTGTTTTGTAACGAATTCCTGAGATATGCGCCAGTCTTCCTTTTAAGGCCACGTCTTCGAAATGGGCAGTAGCGCCCAGCAGGCTCATGGATGCCGAACCTCTGAATTCACTGGGTTTTCGGTATTTAATGTCGAGAACAGACGACATCTTATCGCCGTACCGGGCATCGAAGCCACCTGCCGAAAAATCGATGGTTGAAACCATGTCGCTGTTAATAAAGCTCAACCCTTCCTGCTGCCCGGCACGTATCAGAAACGGACGGTAAATTTCGATATCGTTTACATACACCATGTTTTCGTCGAAATTTCCGCCGCGCACCGTGTATTGCGAGCTCAGTTCGTTGTTGGTTGAAACGCCGGGCAAAGTTTTTATTAGCGCTTCCACGCCGCCGGTTGCTGCATCGGGCATTACCTCCATAAAACGCGGATCGATGCGGGTAACGTTGCCATTATTCCGGCGCTGTTCGGTAACAACCACTTCGGCCAGCTTTAAATCGGTGGCAGGTAAAACAATTTCCCTGACGATATTTTCTTCCGAGCTGGCATGTAGTGTATCGAGAAATGTGGCATAACCGAGTGACGAAAAAACAACTACAATATCCCGTTCTGCCGGTATCCGAAGCAGAAATTTTCCTTCGCGGTTTGAACTGGTTCCCAACGGATAATCCTTTAATCCAATGTTCACCATATCAAGCGGTTGGCCGTTTTCGTCGCGAACCACTCCGCGAAGAGTTGCATTGTTGCTTTGGGAAAAACCGGTAAAAGCAGCTGCCAGCAGAAACAGTAAAATGTATAGCTTTTTTATCATCGGCACAAAACTAACAAACCAATTTTAGTATCAACTTTTTATTGATAAATAAATTGTGTGCAACAAGTAATTTTATTACAGCATTTTGGGAGTAATCCTGAATGTCAACTCGCCGGTTCGCGCTTCAGTTTTTTTCCAGGATTCAACACTAAAGCCGATTCCAACTGTGGAACAGGTGGGCATCTCGTTTACCGTTTTTTTCAGCAGGTTATTTACAAAAAAGTGAAAACCGGGATTGTGGCCAAAAAAGAACGCAATATCGACAGTTTCAGAAAGCGAATGAATCAGATCCAAAAATTCGGAGGTGGTGAGGCCATCGTATATTTCGTCAACTTCCCTGATCTGATTTCGTTCAATTCCCAGGTTATCTGCAAAAATTCGTGCTGTTTTCAACGCACGTTTTGCAGGGCTAGACAAAATCAGGTCGGGTTTTATCCCTCTGTTTTTGAGCTCGTTGCTAACTTTATTTGCATCATTTTTTCCTCTGT
>CAZCPH010000639.1:0-1824 GCA_964500105.1 uncultured Mariniphaga sp.
AAACGGCGAACGTATTCCCACTATCGGTTCCATTGTGATGAACTTTACCCGTCCTTCGGGCGACACTCCTGCTTTATTGAGTTTCGAGGAAGTTTCTACGTTTTTCCATGAGTTTGGTCACGCTCTGCACGGATTGTTTGCCGATGGTCCGTATGACCGCACTGCCGGAAACGTGCCACGCGACTTTGTGGAGTTGCCGTCGCAGGTTATGGAACACTGGGCTGCTGAGCCCGAAGTGCTGAAAGTGTATGCACTGCATTACCAGACCGGTGAACCCATTCCCGATGAACTGATTGAAAAACTGGAGAAAAGCGGAACGTTCAATCAGGGCTTCGAAACCGGTGAATTTGTGGCTGCTGCTCTGCTCGATATGGATTACCACACCACCGAAAACCCGGTGATTGAGGATGTTCGTGCGTTTGAAAAAGCTGCGATGGACAATATTGGTTTGATTGATGAAATTCTGCCTCGCTACCGGAGCACCTATTTCTCGCACATTTTCAGCGGTGGCTATTCTGCCGGTTATTACGTGTATTACTGGGCCGGTGTGCTCGACACCGATGCTTTCTACGCGTTCAAGGAAACCGGAGATATTTTCAACCAGGAAGTGGCAGCCAAATTCAGAACCCTGCTTGAAAAATGCGGCGCTGATGACGGCATGACCGTTTACAAAAACTTTCGTGGAAAAGAACCCTCCATTGAACCTTACCTGGAGAAAAAAGGCCTGAAGTAGAAAGTTGGCAATAAGCAATAGGCAGTTGGCAAACGGTTGGAATTGCCAGCTGCCTGCTGCACTTGCTTAATGTGTCTGTGTGCTGGCTGAGACTACTAAATAACTCACTCCTCAATCCGCATCTTATCCAATCGTAATTTTTTTCCGAAAGATTTGAATGTTAACCTGCGCTCTGTGATACACAGTTTGCCAAATATCTTTTAAATTCGTTAAAGGCTTTTTTAAGTTGAAACTTCGAAAAAATCAATAGAAAGCTTAATTTTGAAAAAGAAAAACAAATAATAACATGAGTAAAGATGATATTAGGTGGCAGCAAAGACTAAATAATTTTATCAAAGCATTAAATAAACTAACAGAGGCTGTTGAATATATTAGAACCGAATTGACAGAAAAGGAAAGAGACATTGAGGATGAAAATACAGAAGATGTTTTGGATGAGATTATTAGAGAAGGCTTAATCCAGCGATTCGAATATACGCATGAACTGGCCTGGAATGTAATGAAAGATTTTTTGCTTGAAGTAGGCGAAATAAAAGCGATTGGCTCTAAAGATGCAACAAGGGAAGCTTTTAAAGTCGAACTCATTAAAGATGGCGACGTTTGGATGGAAATGATAAAAAGCCGCAATAAAACTTCGCATACTTATAATGAGAATACTGCTCACGAAATATATTCTAAAATTATTCACGATTATTATCCCGAATTTCTGGCTTTTAAAGTTACAATGGAAGAAAAAAGAAGTGGTGAACAACTGGATTTATTTGAATAATAATGTACGGATTAAAGGATATTCATATCAAAAAAATTCAGTATGTATTTGCCGGCTATAGCAATATCGAAAAGGCTGTTCTTTATGGCTCACGAGCAATGGGAAACTACCGAAATGGTTCCGATATCGACCTTACTCTGGTAGGTGAAAGTCTGAATTTGAGTACATTGTTAAAAATTGAAAATGAAATAGATGATCTTCTTCTACCTTATGAAATAGATCTTTCATTATTTCATAAAATTGAAAATCCCCAGCTTATAGACCATATCAATAGGGTTGGTAAAGTATTTTATGAGAAAGAAGGTTAAGAGAGGGTCCAAAA
>CAZCPH010000640.1:0-1818 GCA_964500105.1 uncultured Mariniphaga sp.
GCAATCATAAAAAGGTTGAATAGCAGTCCGCCGGTGGTTTCCACTGTTAAAAAAGCTTCGGTGAGTTCAGCGGCGTTTTCTTCGGCGTTTTTCATCCAACGTTCCATGCCAGCCAGAAACTCGGGAAATTCCATGCGCATATTCCATTCGCCGATGAAATTAATGAGCGGCAGAGAGATAAACACTAAAATGGCCACCAGAAAGATTGAAGTAGAAGTTGCGTTTCGTTTCAGATTGAGGTATTCAGCAATTTTTCCGTGAAACAACCAGGCCAGAATAACCGGCGGTACGATAAACAGTCCGATGGATTGAACAACCTGAAAGTATTTTAATACACGAATGCTTTCCGGGTCGCTTAAATCGCCGAGGGTGGGAATGCTCATCATGGAATCAAGACCAAATAGCGGAATGGCCAGCAGCATGGCAATCAGTAAAAAAGCAAGAAAACTCACCAAAATAACAAACGCCGAAAACATCAGTTGCGAAAACGGTTTCATTCCCTGAAAAGCAGTAAAACCCATGGTAAACAATTTTGAGGCAAATATAATGGAATTGCGGGATTTGGGAGGAAGGGGATGGAAAGAGATTTGGAGAGAATGGTTGTGATTCATGGGGATTTATTGAGATTTATGGAAATTTGTGGAGATTTATTGTGATTAGGTTGAGAAAAAAATCACCACCTAATCTCCACCTAATCACCACCTAATCACTATTTTTCACACTTAATCACCACCTAATCACTACTTAATCACCCTTTCCTTCCTCCAACTCTCTGATTTTCATATTCCGGAACATGGTCAGTCCGCCGTGGTCCTGCAACCCGATGTGGCCGGACTTTGCAGCTCCGTAATGGGGCATATCTTTCCATTTACTGCTGGTTTTCAGTTCATTCCATTCATCACTCCAAAGTTCGTATTCCACCACTTTCTTGCCGTTCAGCCAGTGTTCCACATGAGGTCCGTTTACAATGAGACGGGTTTTGTTCCATTCCTCCAGAGGTACCACCTTTGCACCTTCTGGTGCGTGCATATCGTAGTTGGCGCCGGAGTACTGACTTTCTTTCAGTTGCGTTGGCCAGCCTTTGTCGTCAATAAGCTGGTATTCCGGACCTGTTTCGTAAATGGCGTTTACAATTCCTTCCTGCACATGAAAAAATATTCCCGAGTTGCTTTCCGGCGCAATTTTCCATTCCAGATACAATTCAAAATTCTGGTACTCTTTTTTTGTGATGATGTCGCCGCCATGGTCGGAACCCACGCCGGAGTTGTGCAGCACACCGTCCACAATTTTCCAGCCGGTAACTGCGCCGCCGTTAAAGGTTTTCCAGTTTTCGAGCGATTTTCCGTCGAACAGTAGTTCCCAGCCTTGTTTTATTTCTTTTTTTGTGAGGGTATTTATGGAATCTTCTGGTACACAGCCGGCTGTACCAATAAGAAAGATAGCGAGTATGGAATAAATCAGGTGTTTCATTTTGGTTGCTTTTTTTGCGATTGATTTTCAGGCTAAATTAGGGATTTCAGGGCAGATGGTAAAGCAAAGGATTAAAAATCAGGGCAATTTTTTTTAGAAATAAAACTGCAGCTTCATTTGATTTTCATGAAATTCTAAAATTTAACTTTAGATTTTCAAGGTAAATCTTATGATTTATCAATTCTATGAGGTTTCTTTTCAAGTTTTCATTATTGGTTTCAGAGTTCGACTACGCTCAGCCTGACGGTCACCCTGAGCGCAGTCGAAGGGTATTTTGGTTATTCAGGTTTCTGTTCATTTTTTTTACGAAATGGCGATTCCTAACCTACTTGTAGTTTAAATTGGAAG
>CAZCPH010000641.1:0-1817 GCA_964500105.1 uncultured Mariniphaga sp.
TCTTTCTAAAAGTGAAATGGGCATCGCTGCCAAACCTGATTCTGAACAAAGAAGCATTGAAAGAATTCATTCAGGTAGATCTAACATTTAAAAACGTAAGAGACGAATTGCACCGTTTGTTGTATGAACAGGATTACCGGGACAAAATAACCGCCGATTACAAACGTTTAAAGGAAATAGTGGGCGAACCAGGTACATCAAAGCGAGCTGCAGAAAAAATGGCAGAACGACTGAAAAACTGAATAAGTTTGAACCTGAAACCCGTGAAAAATGACTTGTGCACCATCACCCGAAACCCGAAACACCGTACTTTGAAGATCTGTTATTATTCATTAAATTTGTAATTATCAATTTCAAAAGTTATTATAAAATGCAGCCTGATATATTGAAAAGAATAACAATTAACCCGGAAGTATGTCACGGAAAACCTACTATCCGAAATACAAGGCATATGGTTGAAAGTATTTTGGAATATTTGGCTGGTGGCGATACTACCGACGAAATTTTAAGCGAGTTCCAGGAACTTGAAAAAGACGATATACTTGCCTGTCTGGCATTTGCAGCAAAAACCGTACAGTTTAAAGACATCGAATTCCCTGCGGCATGAAGTTGATAGTTGATGCCCATTTGCCTAAATCAATATGTGATGTTTTTTATAATTGCGATTGTATTCACACACAGCAACTCGAAAAGGGAAACCTAACAAAAGATTCTTTCTTAAACAAACTTTCAATAAAAGAACACCGCGTACTAATTACAAAAGACACAGATTTTTATTATTCATATATTGCAAGCCGGAAACCATATAAATTAGTACTGGTTAAATTAGGTAATATGCGACTGGAAGAATTAAAAATTTACTTTAAAACCAATAGCGAAAAAATCTTATCAATATTGCAAAATCATTCCTTTATTATTCTCGAAAAAAACAAAATAAGGATAATGGAATAGAAAGATTTTAAACTTGAAACACTGAACTCGCTACCCGGAACTTGAAACGTGAAACTCGAAACTTTAGACTAAAATGTACAGCTTATTCAAAAAAGAGATAAAAACATTTTTCGGTTCGCTCATCGGATACCTGGCCATTTTGGTTTTTCTTCTGGTTACCGGCCTGTTTTTATGGGTCTTTCCCGGCGCATATAACATTCCCGACAATGGCTATGCCACGCTTGAAGGCCTTTTTTCGCTGGCGCCGTGGCTTTACCTGTTTCTTGTTCCCGCCATTACCATGCGCTTTTTTGCCGATGAAAAACGCACCGGCACGCTTGAAATTCTCCTCACCCGGCCACTTTCCGATTTTCAACTCATTTTCGCCAAATTTTTAGCAGGAATGGTGCTGGTTACATTTTCGCTGCTCCCTACCCTGCTCTACTTTCTTTCGGTATATCTGCTCGGCAATCCGGTGGGCAGTATTGACACCGGCGCTACCTGGGGCTCGTTTTTCGGCCTGTTTTTCCTTGCTGCCATTTACGTGGCCATCGGCATTTTTGCCTCGTCGCTCACCGACAATCAGATTGTGTCGTTTATCCTGGCCATGGTGCTTTCATTCATTTTTTATCTGGGGTTTGATTTTATTGCCAGTTCCGAAATACCTTATTTACTGGAACAAGTTTTGGGCTGGCTGAGCATTAACAACCACTATCTTTCTGCATCACGCGGGGTGATCGACATGCGCGATGTTGTCTATTTTGCCGGAATGACCTTTCTGTTTTTGTGGTTTACGCGCGGATTTCTGCGCAAAGGAACCTGGCACCAAAAAAAATTCAGAACGAACTCTGCCCTCTTCACTTTTTTTCTACTGATTGTTTTTGTCG
>CAZCPH010000642.1:0-1813 GCA_964500105.1 uncultured Mariniphaga sp.
ATAATGTACATTGTAAAAATTCAGTTTGGCTGAAAAATTGGGATCAGACGGGCCTGCAAAAAAGTTGAGGCAGCCATCATGAGCCAAAATCGCATCGGCCTGCTCCACCACCGGGGCCACCGGTGCAAAAACAAACACATCGTCGTAGCCACCGCCCGAGATTTCCTTCAGTTTTTTCACCGGATTTTCCATATTTCCGGTATTCAGGTAAACCAGTTCGATCCCGTATCCTTTGGCCCATTCCACCGGGAAAATTTCAGCAGCCCGGTCGAGGCGGCTTTGGTCGATGTCGGTAATTACCAGCAGCGACGGTTTGCAGTCTTTGCGGTTCACCACGTAGTTGATAGCCGCCAGTCCCATGGGGCCTACACCTGCAAGAATGGCCATTTTACCGCCTTGCTTTATTTCCATTTGGTGCACATACGAGCCCGGTTTGGTGTGGTAATTGGCATGCATGGCTCCAATCACGCAACTTAGCGGCTCAGCCAGAGATGCAGGGTAAAACCCGGGGCCGTCGTAAGCCAGCAAACAGTTTTGCTCCAGCACATCTTTCGGAATGATGACGTAGGTTGCATCACCCCCAATGTGAGGGTAGGAGTACCCCGGAGCGCTTAAAATCCCCATAGGGCCGTCCTCGTAATAAATGGCTGGCTGAATGGAATACTTTTGTCCGGCCCTGAATTTGTGCTGCCACTTGGAACCAACCTGCACTATTTCACCTGCAAACTCATGTCCGATGATGATTGGATTTTCGTGCACATTATCGGGTACCCGTTTATGGTCGGGGCCCTGTTTGGCAGCTTTGTAGCTCGACATGCAAATGCTGTCGGAAACCACTTTCGCCAGAATTTCATCTTCCTTAATTTCCGGAAGTTCAAACTCATCGAGCCTCAAATCTTCTTTTCCGTAAAGTCTGATCGCTTTTGTCTTCATATTTCTATATTCTTTGCGTCATAGCGTCATAGCGGTATGATTTTTAACCGCAAAGGCGCAGAGACGCGGTGTTTACTTCAACATATTTTGTCCTCCCGTTACGGGAACTGCCTGCCCTGTTTCGTAGTGCTGGTCGATGACGTAGAAAATGGCTTTGGCTACGTCTTCCGGCGTGCAGCCGCGGCCTGCCGGAACCTGTGCTTCGTAAAACGCTTTCACATCGGCAATGGTTTTGGCGTCCGGAACTTTGCCGGCATTCAGGTATTGTACGAACAACCCTTTTTCTGGGTCGCTCCATAACGGGCCATCGAAATAATTGCCCGGGCAAATGGAATTAACTTTAATGTGGAAAGGCATCAGCTCCAGTGCAAACGACTGGGTGAGACCAATTCCTCCAAATTTGCCGCCGGCATAGGCGAAATTCTTGTTGCTGCCTTTTAACCCCGATTTGGAATTTATTTGGATGATATCCATGTAGTGTTCCGGTTTATACTGATGCTGGATTTTCATCACTTTTTGAGCGTATTTGGCGCACAAAAAATACCCGGTGTAATTTACTTTGGTCATCAGTTCGAATGTTTTCGGGTCCATTTCGTCGAGGCTGCCGGCGTGTAATATTCCGGCGTTTGAAATCATTACGTCCAGTCCGCCAAAGTGAAGCACAGTTTTTTGAACCATTTCTTCCACCGAAGCGGCTTCAGCTACGTTCACCGGAACAAAATGCGCCCTGTTTTTTGATTTTTTTTCGTTGAGTTGTCCGGCAAATTCCTTTCCCTTTTTTTCGTTCAGGTCGGCTACCACTATGTTGGCGCCTTCACTGAACAGGATTTCAGCAATTCCGGCTCCAAATCCCTGGGCCGCGCCGGTTATAATTACCGTT
>CAZCPH010000643.1:0-1812 GCA_964500105.1 uncultured Mariniphaga sp.
AAGAAAAGTTTTCTATTTTCGAAAGGCAAAATCAAAAGAAAATGACAACAAAACCATTGCGGACTGAACCCCAAAAACGCCTTTATTCGCTTGATGCCCTGCGGGGTTTCGATATGTTTTGGATTACTGGCGGAGGTGCGCTTGCCATAGCCCTGTCGCAAATGACCGGTGCAAACTGGCTCGAAACTCAAATGCACCATGTCAAATGGGAAGGATTCCGGTTTTACGACCTGATTTTCCCGCTTTTTATGTTTATTGCAGGAGTGGCCATACCTTTTTCGATGCTGTCTAAACTGGATAAAAATGTTCCGCAGCGAAAACTTCTGGTAAAAGCTTTCAAACGCCTCGTGGTTTTAATTGTGCTGGGAATTTTATATAACGGAACCTTCCGAAACGGTTTTCAGGATGGACGGATTGCCAGCGTTCTGGGACAAATTGGGATTGCTTACTTTTTTGCGGCCGTCATCACAATTTATTTTCAGTCGGTTCGAAGCCGGTTATTCTGGCTGGCCGGTATTCTGACCGGAGTTGGCATTTTGCAGCTACTGGTTCCTGTGCCGGGATTTGGCGCCGGAATTTTAACTCCGGAAGGCTGTATGAACGGTTACATCGACCGGTTGCTGTTGCCTGGCAGACTTTACGGCGGCACATTCGATCCCGAAGGCATTCTCTGCAGCCTTTCTGCCACAGGAATTACGCTCATGGGAACACTTGCTGGTTCAATTCTGCGCCACAAGAAAACCGGCGACTGGCAAAAAATCGGTTATCTTACAGCATCCGGAGTTGCAGGCATAGCACTTGCCCTTGTACTTTCAACGTTTTATCCCATCATCAAAAGCTGCTGGACCTCAACGTTTAATCTGCTCACCGGTGGTATCAGCTTCCTGCTTCTGGCGTTTTTCTACCTCGTCATTGACCATTGGGGTTTCCGGAAACTGACATTTTATTTCAGGGTAATTGGCATGAATTCCATATTTGTTTACCTGTTTACCCGCATTGTGGATATACCGCGAATTACCGGTTTTTTCCTGGGCTGGCTGGCCAAACCGATGGTTGATAACGGAGAGTTGTTGCTTATTGTTGGTAACCTTTTGGTTGTTTGGCTGGTGCTCTATTATATGTATAAAAAGAAAATCTTCCTGCGGGTTTAATACTTACTCCTGTAAACCGAAACAGTTACTTCAGGTCCTGGCTGCATAAACTGTTCGTTGGGCGCAAAACGCCATGCAAGCGCTGTTTCGATGCGGTATTTTGAACTGATTTGACTGAAATATTCGAAGTATGGAATAAAATTGTGCCGTACAGTGCCCAAATTGTCGAAACCGTTCACTGTCATACCCGGAACATATTTTACTCCGAAACCGTACTCATTTTGCAGGTTCGGATAAAAATTCCAGCCCAAAACCGTTTCCAGTAAAATCCAGTCGCTTCTTTTATATCCATTGTAACTTAATGCTGCACTAAAACTTCGGTTTCGGTTTAAACTGCAATATTTTTGGTTTTCAAACTTAATATATCCTCCATACACAAAATCGGGCTCGCGGTTAAAATAGTTGAAAAACGGCCCGAATTCAAAACGTGTGCCTTCAAACCGCGGCCGAAATTCTGTCAGCAACCACTCAGGTTCTATAGTTTCCGGAGCCTTTAAGAGCATTTCTTTACGGAGAAATCCGGTCAGTAATTTCACTTCATTTTCAGAAGAATGACCAGAACGGGCATTTCGCTGGTGTTTAATCCGGCCAATTTCGCGGGCTACTGCAACAATTTCATCTTTCGAAAAAAGCCGCCCCGGGTAATGTGTTTCGAGCAACC
>CAZCPH010000644.1:0-1810 GCA_964500105.1 uncultured Mariniphaga sp.
CCGCGGGATGGCTTTTCTGGCCGTGGATGAAATTGAAAATGCAAAAAAGGAATTGCTGAAGTTGGGAAATTACTTGAATGAACCCGAGCTTGATGGAAATAAAGTATTTAAAGTAAACTCACTGGCCAGGCTGGCAACAATTTCCCATAAAATTTTAAAGGCCGAAATTCTGGCAAGTGAATCTGAATTTGAGGAAAGTATTGCTGTGCTAAAAGAAGCAGTCGATTTGAGGGATGAGCTGGTTTTTAGGGAGCCACCAAGTTTCTACTTTTCTGTCAGGCATAATTTGGGAGCCGTTCAGGTTGAAGCCGGTAAATATACCGATGCCCTGCAAACATTTGAGGAAGACCTTCAGGAATTCCCCAAAAACGGCTGGGCACTGCACGGAATGAAACTGGCTTATTCAAATTTGAATGATACAGGCAATGCTGAACAAATAAATGAACGCCTTAAAATAGCCTGGGCAACTGCCGATGTAGAACTATCCAGTGCCCGGTTGAAATAAAACCAGAATAATAGAAGCATTTATATCTTTCATTAATTTTTTTAGGGAACCAAAAAAAAGAATCATGAAAATTTTTTCTCATTGTAATATTTCTTTTGTTTTTGTTCTGGTTTTTGCCAGTTGTGCATCAACCCCGGAACCGGGAACAGTCGAACATATTAATGCGGTAACCCAACAGGTAAACAATGACCGGCTACTTTCAACCGATGAAACCCCTGGCGATTGGCTTTCTTACGGAAGAAATTATCAGGAAGACCGGTTCAGCCCTTTAAACCAAATCACCAAATCCAATGTTGAAAACCTGGGATTGGTTTGGAGCATAAATTTGGGCACTTCACGTGGCATTGAAGCCACACCGGTTGTTGTTGATGGAATCATGTACATAACTGGTCCCTGGAGCATTGTGTATGCAATTGATGCCAGGAAAGGGGAAATCATTTGGATTTATGATCCGCAGGTTCCCAGGGAAAATGGTGAAAGAGCATGTTGTGATGTGGTGAACCGTGGAGTTGCCCTTTACAAAGGAATGGTATTTGTTGGATCTTTGGACGGAAGGCTGATTGCCATTGACGCCTCAACCGGAACAAAAAAATGGGAAGTTGTTACTGTCGATCAAAATAAAGGCTATACAATTACAGGGGCTCCGAGGATTATTGACGGAAAAATTATAATTGGAAATGGAGGCGCAGAATACGGAGTGCGTGGTTATGTTACGGCATACGATGCGCTAACAGGAGATAAAATATGGCGTTTTTTCACTGTCCCCGGTAATCCGGCTGATGGATTTGAATCGAAAGCAATGGAAGATGCTGCAAAAACCTGGACAGGTGAATGGTGGAAATTTGGTGGTGGTGGAACTGCATGGGATGCAATGGCCTACGATCCTGACTTGAAATTGCTTTACATTGGAACCGGAAATGGTTCTCCATGGGACCGCGAAATTAGGAGCCCCGGAGGTGGCGATAATTTATACCTTTCATCGATAGTTGCCCTAAACCCGGATAACGGAGAACTGGTATGGTACTACCAGACAACCCCCGGAGACAGCTGGGATTATACCGCTACCCAACATATTATACTGGCTGATTTGGAAATAAATGGTAAAACCAGAAAGGTACTGATGCAGGCGCCCAAAAATGGTTTTTTCTATGTAATAGACCGAACAAACGGAGAATTTATTTCGGCCATGCCTTTTGTTTATACGAACTGGGCTAAAAAAATTGATTATAAAACAGGCAGGCCAATCGAAACTCAATTCAGCAGATATAAAGGTATCAATTCGGTTATCGCCCCACACCCCATTGG
>CAZCPH010000645.1:0-1809 GCA_964500105.1 uncultured Mariniphaga sp.
ACCCCGCTGTCGGTATCGTTTAACTTTTTAACCAGCTCGCCTTCTGTCGAAGTGCCAACCATCTCCGCCACTTCCAGTATTTTGTCCGGGCGGTAGTTGCCACTTTCGCGGGCATATTCATAAGGCGTTGAACCTTCGGAACGGATCATATACTCCGCTTCGGGAAGCAGCCCCAAATCGCGCGTTTCCACCATCCAGTCATGCATTTTGCTTTTCAGCCTGTTAATGATTTCGGCATAAGCCGGGTCTTTTGCCAGGTTATTTAATTCCTGCGGGTCGGTTTGCCAATCGTACAATTCCTCTATTGGCTTTTTGCCCCAGAGTTTTTCCGGTTCTACATTGGTTTTTCCGGTCAGGTGCAACCGGCGCAACTCCCTGAACGCCTCCTTTTCATCAGAAAAAATATAACCGGGCTGAATGTAAGGCAAATGAGGCATATAGTGGCGGACATAAAAATAGCGGCCATCGCTTACCGAGCGCGACATTTCAAACATATCATCGGCGCGGTCGCGGGCGCCAAAAACGTATTCCCGTTTTGGCTGTGCGTTAACTCCCATAATGGGTTTTCCTTCAAAATAACCGGGAACTTCAATGCCGGCAAGGTTTAATACAGTAGCCGGTAAATCAATAAAACCAATCATGTTTGCATTGTGTCCGCCCTTTGAAAAACCGGGAACAAGGTGTCCATATTTTTCAGGAACATGCACTACCAGCGGTACATGCAGCCCGGTTTTATTTAACCATCTTTTATAGCGCGGCATCCCGAAGCCATGATCGGCAATAAAAAATACGATGGTTTCGTCTGTTAAACCGTCGGCAGCAAGTGAATCGAGCACAATGCCTACATTCCGATCAAGCACCGAAAGGATATCGTAGTAATGCGCCCAAATTTCACGGGTTTTCGGACTGTCGGGGTAATACGGCGGCAGAGGGACTTTGGCAGGGTCGTGAAACAGTTCGTCAGGAAGATTTTCCACAAACCGTTTATAGTTCTGAAGGTTGTTCACACTCCCCTCGTGTGACGGACCAATGTTCATAAAACTATAAAACGGCTGTTCTTCTGCCCGGTGACGCCAGGGCGTGTATTCCGACGACCAGTGTTCCCACCTTCCTTCGGGATTAAAATTATAGTCGGTTTTGTCGCGGTTCGAAGTAAAATAACCATTTTCACGGAGCAGTTCAGGCACAGTTTTCAGTTTTTCGGGGAAAGGGATTTCGCAGCGCAGGTGTTGCGTACCGAGCGAAGTAGCGTACAATCCTGACATAAGGCACGAACGCGATGGCGCACAAATGGGAGCTGTAGTCAGTGCGAAATCATACACCATTCCGCCTTCAGCCATTTCATCGATGTTGGGTGTGGTGGTATATTCGTTTCCGTAACAGCCCAACTCCGGACTAACATCTTCGGCAATCATTATGAGGATATTTGGTTTTTCGCCGGTTTCATTTTTGGGGGTTGAGCTACAGCCGGAGAACAGGATTTGGTATCCGGCAACTATCAGAAGAAGTACAACTAATTTTTTTATAATCATGGCCGCCAGTTTGTTCGTTTTTACAATATAAAATTATTTTCTCCCTCTTTCACTATTCTGATCTCACCTCCGTATTCAAACGTTCCATTCATTCCCGGCGGCAATACTATCCTGATTTGCAAGCCCTTCTTTACCATGTGGTACTCTACTTTAATCCGTCCGTTAGGATGCGGCATATCTGCTTTTACTTCTTTCAGGTCGCCCAAATGCGGTACAATTTTTACTGTATTGAACCCGATGTCAGCCGGCTTAATGCCGCAAACAGAACTTAACATGA
>CAZCPH010000646.1:0-1803 GCA_964500105.1 uncultured Mariniphaga sp.
TTTGTAACCCATTCAAAAATGCACCATCTGGGCAAAGGCCACCGGGTGATCAGTTTTCTTCCGTTGTGCCATGTTTACGAACGCAGTGTGAATTACCATTTTCAGTACAAAGGCATGGGCGTTTACTACGTTGGAAACCTTTCTCAGATTGTTTCCGCAATCAAAGAAGTTAAACCACACATGTTCAACTCAGTTCCACGGTTGCTCGAAAAGGTTTACGACGGGTTTGTGGCCAAGGGAAAAGAACTTACAGGCATAAAAAAAGCCCTTTATTTCTGGGCTCTGCGCCTCACAAGGCATTTTGAATACAATAAAAACTATGGTCCGCTCCTGTCCATGAAAATCAAGATTGCCGACAAACTCATTTACTCGAAATGGCGCGAAGCACTGGGTGGAAACATTGTTTATGTAGTTTCGGGCGGAGCAGCATTGCAGCCGCGCATTGCCAGGGTTTTGGGAATGGCCGGAATGTATAATCTCGAAGGTTACGGCCTTACAGAAACTTCGCCGGTAATTGCGGTAAACAATCCGGCTAAAAAAGAGATGAAAATCGGAACCGTTGGTCCGGTACTCGAAGGTTTTGAGGTGAAAATTGCGGCTGACGGTGAAATTCTCTGCAAAGGTCCCGGAGTGATGATGGGATACTACAAAGCTCCCGAACTCACCGCCGAGGTGATTGATGAAAACGGCTGGTTCCACACCGGCGATATTGGTGTTTTTGAAGACGGGAAATACCTGAAAATTACCGATCGGAAAAAAGAAATTTTCAAACTTTCAGGCGGCAAATACATTGCACCTCAAATGATTGAAAACAAGCTGAAAACATCGAACCTCATTGAGCAGGTGATGGTGATTGGCGCCAACGAAAAATTTGCCAGCGCGCTTATTTCACCAAACTTCCCGCTGCTGCACGACTGGTGCGCCGAACATAAAATCCATTTTCAGGATAACAAAGAACTGATTCAGGTTCCGGAGGTTGTTGAAAAGATTCAGAAAGAAGTAAACAGCATCAACAAAACACTGGGTTCGCACGAACAAATCAGCCGGATTCGCCTGGTTTGCGAAGAATGGACACCTGCAACAGGCGAATTGTCTCCAACATTAAAACTGCGCAGAAACGTAGTTGCCGTAAAATACCAGCATCTGATAAACGATATTTATTCGGTTGGAAAAAATTAACGAAAATTCCTTCGTTAAAAGAACTAAAACATTTCGCTCAGAATCCATCGGTTTTTGATTTCAGGTTGTTATATTTACAATTTGAAATCTAAACCATTATTCCATGAAAAGAGTTTTCGCTTTTATTTTTGCAACCGTTGCTTTTTTTGCTGCTTCATCACAATCGCTTGTAATTAACGACGATGAATATTTTGAAATGCCCGGACTGAATGTTATGGTATTTTACGACATTTATCCCGAAGGGCATCAGGGCGCAATAGGAATTATTCAGAATGGCACCCGCGTGGCCACCAACGGCGATATTCGGCTGGAGCCCACACCCGGACAATGGCAACCCATTCCGAAGGTTGGCGAGCGGCAGGTTTTCCCCGAAAACAACGAAATCAGGGTCACCTGCGCTTTCCCCGATGAAAACCTCAACGGTAAGGGGTTTAACCCCATTTATTATCCCGATCTGGAGTTCAGTTACGATGTGCGGGTTTTTGGCGAAGGGAAAAATTTCCGGATTGTGGTGGATCTGAAAAAATCGCTGCCGGAAGAGTGGATTGGCAAAGTGGGATTCAACCTCGAACTTTTCCCGGGTTTGCTTTTCGGCAAAACCTGGTATATGGATGAAAAATCGGG
>CAZCPH010000647.1:0-286 GCA_964500105.1 uncultured Mariniphaga sp.
TTTTGTTGCCTGATGAGTTTTTCTTCGGGGTTTAACTCTTTCGATTTCAAACGAATCAGTTCGTTATTTTCGCCTGAATCTCCGTTATTTTCAATGGCAATGTAAGTACCTTTTTTCCGCCGCAAAAAATCGATGCAATTGTTTGAAGCAATTTTAAACAACCAGGTGCTAAAGGCGTAGGTTGGCGAATACTGATGAAGGTTTCTAAAGGCTTTGCCAAATGCTTCAAGAGTCAGGTCTTCGGCGTCGTTCCGGTTGTTCACCATTTTAAGCAACATAAAATAGA
>CAZCPH010000647.1:296-1803 GCA_964500105.1 uncultured Mariniphaga sp.
GCATCCTTATACCGGGCAAGCAAACGGGTAAAGGCTTTCTCATCACCTTTAAGCGCACTTTGAACCAGTTCGTAGTCCTGGCTGGCTTTATCCGATAAATTTATTCTTTTCTCTTCCATCACTTTATACGTTGCGTTATCCGGTGTAAAACCCGGAAAACCAGCTTAAAAAACGGACGCAGCAAAGCAACCATTAACGAAGGTAAGAATATTTTAGGTTCATCCAACCGATGAAGTATTTTTTTTATGATAACTGAGTAAACAACTGCATAGACCAGAACAATGCCTGCAACCAGCGGCCACAATTCGGGAATAAAAAGCAATACAGCCACAACAACCGGCAGAAACAACACGCTGCTCAGGTTAAAAAGCTGCTGTGTTAACCGGATTCGAAACGGAAGATACTTTCTTAAACCCGATTCTTTCGCTGCCAGTTCAAAAAAACCGGTTAGCCCGATTCGTTTCTGAATTCGCACGGCATGCTCGCCCGAAATAAATAACGCAGTGGATTTTTTCTGAATAAATGTATTAATCAGCAACTCCAGATTAAAATCAGGTTCTTTGATTTTATTGCCGTAACCTCCTGTTTCAAAATATTTTTGCTTTTTAAATGCCACATTGGTTTCGTTTATCACATAGGGCAATCCGTTCAGAATATAGCCAAAACTGGTAATTTGCTGAAAGAACGATTCAATTCGGTACAGCACATTTAAAAAAGTACCGTTACCTTTTAAATTGGAATAACCTACGGCAACATCAAAGGTTTCATTCAATTTGGAAGAATAGGCGGAAAGCCAGGCGGGAGAGAAAGAGTTTGCCGTGGGAGGTATCAGCAACACCCAATCTTTTCGGGCAGCTTTTAATGCCAGATTCCGCAAAAGTTTCTCCGATTGCCTTACATACTGACTAATTGAAGAAACCAGCAAATTTTCGTGCTGTTCTTTGTACGAATTTAACACAATCAATGAATTGTCACTTGAAAAGTCATCCACAGCAACAATTTCATAATCAACATTTTCAAAAGAAAGCAATTTGGGTAAATGCGCTTTAAGATGCTCTTCTTCGTTACGCAGTGGCATTAACAAAGAAACCGGAACATTTGCTGCCGCTTTGGGGCCTTTATGGAAAATAATCCGGCCAAAAAACAGCAACACATAAACCATTCTGACGATAAACAAAAAAACCAGGCCAATAACCAGTAACCACTGGTATAGCTGAAGACGGGAAAAAACATCATTAAACAGTTCCTGCATGCAGACGATTTAAAGGATAATTGTTCGGCCAAAATTGGAAACAATTGGCTCAATAACAAAATTTTTAGCCTTAAAAATATCCGGTGTAAATTAGAATTTATTAACAGGTTGAACTCCATTAAATTCCCTGTCGATTCGAGTTAATTGGCTATATTTGCGCCCTGAAAAACCGCAATGGAATTTAAATTAACAGCAACAGAAAACGGAACCCGGGCCAGGGCAGGCTTACTTTCCACCGGCCACGGGCAAATTGAA
>CAZCPH010000648.1:0-1794 GCA_964500105.1 uncultured Mariniphaga sp.
TTATGGGGAAACAATATTTTGAGCAGAAAGTTTTTTTCACAATTGTTTGTAACGGTTCAGTGCAATAGGCGTTGGGTATTTCAAGGCACTGCCTGTTAAATTCGCTAATATGTCTATTAAGTGTTATCATATTTCAAGTAGTATCCAGCTACCCAATGACATTTGCACATTGTTATATGCCCGGCTTTTTTCCTTCATTAAGTCAATCCTTCCTATTTTACTGCAATTCTCCTTTATCACGGTGTTGGAGGGGAAGGGCTGGAAGGCTCTTTGGCAAAATTTGGTTTTAGTGTTGGCTTTGTGCGTTCTGCCAATGTGCCTGAAAGCGAAGAGACGGTGTGTGTTGGAACCATGTTACTTTTTTTTCTTTTTGGAATCCAGTTTTTTTAGTCCCTCTTCAAGCTCCTTCATCTCTTGCACATCTTCAATCTCAATCTGATTTTTGCGGTATTTTTCATATTCCGATTCTGCCAGTTCTTTTGCCATTTTTGCCGAAATTTTTCCCGTATGTTCTAAAATTTCCTTATCGTTCAAAGTCATAAAATCATGGAGTTTGCTAATCCAATCTTTCATGTACATTGGTTTTCTGTTCCTCGCTTGTAATTCAGCAAACGAAAGATATTGGTCAACGATTAAATTCAGGTCTTTTAATTCATCTTCGGTCAGGTAGTTTTTGGCAATAGAAACATCGGTTTTCCTGATTTTTCCATGAGGCGCATTTTTCCAGGTTGTTAACCCCATATTTTGTTTTCCGGAATCAACACGTTTGAAGATTATTTCCGATGCAGTGTGTCCATGAATTGCCCAGTGCATTTTGTTTTGCACCGATTTGAAAAACAACTGGCTTTCTTCTGTCGCCGGATCGTAATCAATGGCAGTTGTGTAAATGTCTTTGATTTTTGCATAGAAAATTTTCTCCGAACTGCGAATATCCCGGATTCTTTCCAGCAGTTCATCAAAATATTTGTTGGTGTGCCCGGTTTCTTTTAAACGCTCGTCGTTTAGCACAAAACCTTTTATCAAATATTCGCGAAGTTGAGTGGTTGCCCAAATACGAAATTGAGTTCCACGGTGCGACTTTACACGGTAACCAACCGAAATAATCACATCGAGGTTATAAATCTTTAAATTACGCTGAACCTCTCGTTTGCCCTCGGTTTGAACTGTCAAGTAATCCTTGACAGTTGCGTTTTTATGCAATTCACCTTCCTCAAAAACGTTTTTTATGTGCAAGCTGATGTTTTGTTTTGTTGTCTGAAAAAGTTCTGCCATTTGAACCTGCGAAAGCCAAACGGTTTCATCTTCCAACCTGACATCAATTTTGGTTTGCCCGTCTTCGGTTTGATAAAGTAGTATTTCTGAGTTATCCATTTCTTGAGAGAATTAAATTTAATCCATCATTTATTGGTTCCTTCTTAATCGAAGTATATATATGAAGTTTCTTACTTACTAATCTAATTCTTTTGAGATTTAAATGGCTTTAAAATTAGTTCACTAAAATACTATTTCTTTTTAGCACAATTTAATCAATCAGCACAAAAGTGTGCGTCGGCAAAAAAGCATGTGTTTGACAGCGAAGTGACAGTTGCAGGGAAGGGCTGGAAAACTTATGCTTTGTGCGCTGGCATTTCTGTTTTTTCTCATTTTAATTGCGATGAAATTTGGTTATTCTGTTCTTTTTTCAAGCTGGCATATAACGGCCGGCGGTATGAAACGTTGCGCTCTTAATGCACCTTCGTATCATTTCGCTGAACCGCTTATTAATGGTTATGTCAATCAAATATAGCACTTTCT
>CAZCPH010000649.1:0-1778 GCA_964500105.1 uncultured Mariniphaga sp.
CCAAAGAGTGTTTCGAGAACACTTTCCCTTATGGTATCGCGAATAATCAGCCCTTCGCGCATTGCACGCCTTTCAGTCAGTCCAGCTTCAATCATGCTGTCTGTCAATTCACCAATTTTTCTCACATTCCTCAACGAATCGTATTTTACAAAATGAATCAGCGTGTCCCAGCTGCCGGTAAACCGCCCGTAAACATCTTTATAAGCCAGTTGGGCTTTTCTAATGTCTTTCAGTCTTTCGATGGTTTTTTCATACCGTGCATCCTTGGCTTTTTCAAATTCGATAGGGTCCTGAATGCCTTTGTAAATGAAATAAACTAAACCCGCTGCAACAATTGCCAGTAAAATCTGAATAATGGTTCTCATTTTTATCGTTTTAATAAGATTATTGTCGATTGCTTGCAAAATTATAAAAAAAAACAAATTACATTCCTTTGAACTTTGTTATTTTAGCGCTTATGCTGAAAAATCATGTGAAAGCTCTGTTGGAGCAGAATCTCTCTTTTGACCCAACTGTTTGCCAGTCAGAATTAATGGACGGATTGGCAACATTTATTGCGTCTGACGAACAGGACAAAATAATGTTGATAAAAGGTTTTGCAGGTACAGGAAAAACGACAATGATTAACGTGCTTACCCAAACACTCAGCGCGCTTAAAATAAGAATTGTTCTTTTGGCTCCAACCGGCAGAGCCGCCAAAGTTATGGCCGGTTATACGTCGATGCCGGCATATACCATTCATAAAAAAATATACAGGCAAAAATCATCGGCCGATGGAATGGGGCATTTTGTTCTGGACAAAAATCTGCACAAGAATACCTGGTTTGTGGTAGATGAAGCTTCTATGATCTCCAACGAAAACAACGAAAGTTCGGTTTTTGGCAGCGGTCGTTTGCTCAACGATTTGCTGGAGTATGTTTATTCAGGTTCCAACTGCCGGCTGATTCTGGTTGGCGATACTGCGCAGCTTCCTCCGGTCGGACTTGCACTCAGCCCTGCTCTCGAAGCTGAAAATCTCATCAGGGAGGGCTTTGATGTGGTTGAGTATGTACTAACCGAAGTTGTGCGGCAGGCTGCCGGATCAGGAATTTTGTCGTGTGCAACGCAAATCAGACAATTAATTGAACAACAGGTGCCGGGTGGCTTTTTTCGGTTGAAAACTTCTTTTTTTGAAGATGTTATTCAAATCTCGGGTGATGAACTGATTGAACAGATTTCTTCGAGTTACGATAAGTACGGGCTTTTTGAAACAACAATTGTAACCCGCTCGAACAAAAGGGCAAATTTGTACAACAAGGGAATTCGTGGTTCAATTCTCTATCGCGAAAACGAAATTGAACGGGGCGATTTGCTGATGGTTGTAAAGAATAATTATTTCTGGATGGATGAAGACTCACAGCTTGAATTTATTGCCAATGGCGATATTGCCGAAGTTGTTTCCATATACGGCTACGAGGAACTTTACGGTTTCAGGTATGCCGATGTTTGTTTGCGTTTTGTGGATTATGAAAATGTGGAACTCGATTGCAAGATATTTCTGGATACTCTTTCCATAGAATCGGCGTCGTTTTCGTATGAAGAAAACCGCCGGCTTTTCGAGGCTGTTTCTGAAGATTATCAGGAAGTGAAGAATAAAAGGGAACGCTGGAAAAAGATGAAGGAAAATCCGCATTTTAACGCACTGCAGGTAAAGTATGCCTACGCACTTACCTGCCATAAAGCTCAGGGCGGGCAATGGAAAGCCGTTTTTGTGGACCACGGTTATCTGACTGAAGAGA
>CAZCPH010000650.1:0-1761 GCA_964500105.1 uncultured Mariniphaga sp.
TCCAGCCAGGTTTCCCTTAGCTCATCATCTCCAACCGGTTGCACACAACTGAAAACGGAATAAATTTTCGTCAGTTTCCGGTAAATACTTTGGTCGAACATATCTGTTTCCCGATTTGTATTATTTACAATCACATCTGCATCGGGCGCAAAAAATTGTGTTTCCATAAAACAAAGTTACTTCATTTGAATGAGTGGAGTCTATTCGATCCCTAACTGAAATTTTAGAGCTTCAATTATCTCTTTTTGAATCGACTTTTCGGATAAATGCCCATAATGTTTCGACAATCTTTTTTTGTCTATTGTTCTTATTTGATGACAAAGGACAATGGATTCTTTTTCAAGACCATATTTGGAGTGAGAAATTATTACTTCATTAGGGTAAATTGTTCTGCCTTCCTTTCGTGACGTTAAGGGAATAATATTTACAATGTTTAATAAGGAATTGATATCATTTTCACTAATAACCAAAACAGGCCTTGATTTTCCCTGTTCTGAACCGATAACCGGATCAAGATTCGCTCTCAGGATATCCCATTTGCGATATTTCATATCGCTTCCTTATCTGAGTACTGGAAATCATTTTTTATTTCTTCTAAATCAGCTTTAAAAAGCGGATCAGTTAAAGCTTTTTTGAGTAATTGAATTTTTTTACTCCTTTCATTTTCAGCTTTCTCTACAATCACACGAACTTTCTTGACTGACCTGAACTTCTCTGGGAGTTTAATCGTCAATTCGTTATTATTGATTTCATATGTTTTTTCGAATGTCATATTGTAAAATTTTCCCAAAGTTACAAAAAAAACCTGCAAGAAAACAAAATGATTTTTACAGATGAATCGCCGGATATTCAATATTTTTACAACGGCGAAAACACGAACAAAATAGCAGTTCCGGTTTTTCGTACCTTTCGTTGTTTGTATTTTTCTGAACTAAAAGACAGTATCCGGGGAATGATTTTATTACTCATTAAAAAAATCAAACACGCGAATAATCCTCAGTTCATCCCAATGCTAAGAGCATGGCAATTCACTGAATATAAAAAAGTGCAGGCAGAGCTTCAACGGGCAATTCATTTTTTGCAGAATAAATAAAGGTTTTTTACATCGGTAGCTTAAATTTCATGGTTACCTCGCCGGTTTCTTTGTTTACCTCTATTTTCTGGCCTTCCATTCCCATCTCTTTTCCGGTGGCCATTTTAAACAGGCCCGAAAGGAACTGCATTCCGTTATTCATCACCTGCTCCAAATCTTCGGCTGTGGAATTTCCGCCCCGGCCGTTACCTCCTGTTGTTTCTGCAGGAGTTGTGGGCAGTTCTTCCTGCGGTTCGGCAGCGTCTTCGGAAAGATCAATTTCGTCGGTGGGCTTTTGCTGGGTGGCCTCATCCTGCAAGGTTCCTGGTTCTACCGTGACTTCAGGTTTTTCCAAATTTTCCGGTTCGGTTTGCTCAATTTCGTTCACAAATTCTTCTAATTGTTGAATAAATTGCGAGCGGCCTTTGGTGCTGAAATCAACAAAATTGGTTTGGCCGCTTTCGCCAAGCACGCCGTCGAAAAGGCTCTGTTTCACCAGCAAACCCGAGGCAATTTTCATCTCGATGGAATTGCGGGTGATGAAATTATAGATGGTAAGTTTTTTGCTTTTCTGGCCAATCCGATCGATGCGGCCAATGCGCTGGTTCTTTTTGGCAGGGTTCCACGGCAGTTCGAAATTGATAAGCGTGTCGGCCACCTGCAGGTTCAGCCCCGAGCCGCCGGCTTCG
>CAZCPH010000651.1:0-1756 GCA_964500105.1 uncultured Mariniphaga sp.
AATTGGCACCGTCCTTTACAGACTGTGTGAAAATGGAATTTTTTTATAATGGCTTTGCTGTTCAGAATTCATTTTTCTGAACCAAAGGAAGTTGGTGAAGTGCTCAACAAACCGGTGGTAAATCGTTCGAAGATTGCAGCAAATGCAAAATAATTCCCTGAAATTCCACATTAAAAACCCAATCGTTGAGTTTTTTGAAAAAAAGGTATTTATTTTGCCTTCATTAAACAGAATGAAAATTTTTATGCTGGTTTGGGAAAATGAAGAATACATACCTTGATCTTATCGAACAATCGTACTATTTCCCGCAGGAAGGTTTCGACCTGCAGGATGGTAATCTCACTTTCTACGGCGTTTCGCTGAAGTACCTCATCGATAAATATGGCACCCCGTTCAGGCTCATGTACCTGCCACGGATCGGGGATCAGATAAAGAAGGCCCGGAATCTGTTCCGAAGAGCCATGAAAGCCACCAACTACAAGGGTGAATATCATTACTGCTACTGCACAAAATGCAGCCACTTTCATCATGTTATCAACAAGGCGCTGCAATACAACGTGAACCTGGAAACCTCTTCATCATTCGATATCGATTTAATTCTAAACCTCTACAACCAGGGGAAGCTGAAAAAAGATTTAAAAATCGTTCACAACGGTTACAAAACAGAAGAATATATCCGGAAAATTATCGACCTCACCGATTTGGGGTTTGAAAATTCGACCATTGTACTCGACAATAAAAACGAGTTGAAAAAAATTCTGACCTATGCCAATGGGAAAAAGGTAAAAATCGGTATCCGGAAAGCGATTGACGAAGAACCTCAAAGTGCATATTATACTTCCCGGTTGGGAATTCGCGCATCCGAAGTTCTTGATTTTTACCGGAATTACATTCAGGGAAAAGAAAATATCGAACTGACGATGCTCCACTTTTTTGTGGATTCAGGAATTAAAGACACACTTTACTACTGGGGCGAATTTCAGAAATCTGTTAAGCTTTACATCGAACTAAAAAAAGAATGTCCGACCCTGAACGCCATAAACCTGGGCGGCGGATTTCCCATTCGCAGTCACCTCGGGTTCGAATACGATTATGAATACATGATTCGGGAAATTGTAAACAACATCAAAGATGCCTGTAATGCTGAAGGTATTGAAGAACCCGACATTTACACCGAGTTCGGGAAATATACAGTAGGTGAAAGCGGGGCAACCATTTTTTCGGTACTGGAGCAAAAACAGCAAAACGACGCTGAGCTTTGGTACATCATCGACAACAGTTTGATGAACACCATTCCCGATGCCTGGTCGATTTTCGAAAAGTTCATTTTGCTACCCATCAACAAGTGGAATAACGAATATACCCGTGTAAATATCGGAGGAATCAGTTGCGACCATTCAGACTATTACAACTCCGAAGACCTGAATCAGCAAATTATGCTGCCACGCTATTCATCACGCGAAAAGGAACCGCTTTACCTCGGATTTTTCCACACTGGAGCATACCAGGATTCCATCAGCGGTTACGGCGGAATTAAGCATTGCCTCATTCCGGCGCCAAAACATGTAATCATCGACCGCGACGAAACCGGTAATTTTGTGGACTACGTTTACCGCACCGAACAAACCGTGGAAGACATGTTCAACATTCTGGGCTACAAACCCTGATTTTACTGTCATTTCGAACGCAGTGAGAAATCTCTTACTTCAAAAATATATAAAACAAAAGAGCCGCTCCGGAAACCGGACGGCTCTTT
>CAZCPH010000652.1:0-1490 GCA_964500105.1 uncultured Mariniphaga sp.
CCCTACTCTTACCTGAATGAAGCTGCCGGCAGAACTGTTCTGCCCTGGGCTGAAGAAGAAGGTTTATCGTGGGTTGGTCAGGATGGCCACTCTCCAACATTCGGAACCGGGAACTACGAAACCATGTTTGCCCAACGCTACTCGTTCGGAGACTGGGGATGGACCAACGGAAACATTTATACCAACAGATATCCATTGTTTAACGGTATTCGTGATAACTCTATGGTACCTTTCGGACAAGGCTGGGGTTGGTGTACTATCAACCCAAAACTATTCAATCAGTGGGATAACGACGATCCACGGAAACTGGGCTCAATTATCCAGGTTGGTCAGGCCGATCAGGGAACCGATGGTTATCAGAGAGATAAAGGTGACCATGAAACCGGACTCTTTAACAAAAAATATACTTCTTTACAGTATGCCGATGAAGAGGGTACCGTTAAAGGTATGTTTGTTCAGTTGTACAATTGGGGTAATGCCGATTATCAGTTAATGCATGCACAGGATTTCATTTTGATGCGTTACGCCGATGTACTGCTGATGCACTCGGAAATCAGCCAGACTGCCGACGGAATGAATGCAGTAAGAGCCAGGGCAGGTTTAGACCCTGTTGAATACTCACTGGAAGCACTGAAAAGAGAAAGAATGCATGAACTCGCTTTTGAAGGATTGCGCTGGTTCGACCTGGTACGCTGGGGTGATGTCAATACTGCATTTAACGATGTTATTGATGTAAGAAACTCAGGTTCTGAAGCCAAATACAGGGTGACTTACAGACCGGAAACCAAAGGATTGGTTCCAATTCCGGAAACTGAAATGAGATTGTCAAACGGGGTTTACGAACAAAACCCGGGCTGGTAATAGGTTTAATTTTAATAGGTAGAACAAATGAAAAGAAATAGAATAATATACAGTCTTTTGGTTGGATTTTTGGCACTAATGGTGGTGTCATGCGAATCAATAGTTGACGAACAATCTCTTGAAAACAGTACCACTGTTGAAGGAGTTGAACTGGTGGCAACCCAGAATTCATCCAACGGGAATAAAATTGTCTTGAGCATGAATACCCCCGGTGTAACAGGATACTGGAATTACAATCTGGGCAAAGCGCTCACCAATAGAGTAGAAATTGTATATCCCATTCCGGGTACATCAACCTTTACTTTTGTGGGGACACTGGGCGCAGAATTTTTTGAGAAAACCATTGATGTTCAGGTGGATGTGCTGGATACACCACTTGAGCAGGACTGGTACGATCTGGTTAGCGAACAAACAGCTGAAGGAAAAACCTGGGTATTTGATGGTGGTCCTGCACCTGACGGCGGAATGTGGTGGTTTATGGCCGACCCGAATAATCCCTGGGGATTATGGTGGAATGCTGCAGGTGACTGCTGCCCACCTGTTGACGCTGCAGGTAAAATGAAATTTGACCTTGACGGAGCTGCAAACTTTACCTATTACAGTGGCCCCGACGCTTCACCGGTAACCGG
>CAZCPH010000652.1:1500-1752 GCA_964500105.1 uncultured Mariniphaga sp.
TTAATGGAGCAAACATTTTGGGAGCTGAAGAACCGCGTGGTAATCCCAACGGATTATACCAAATTGTTTCTCTTACTGAGGATGAAATGGTGCTGTTTGTTTCAAATAATGCCGGTGGTACCGGCTGGACCTGGGTTTTCAAACCTGAAGAATAGTAGTTTACAGAGAAAGGAAATGGTGATTGGTTCATCCTGATTAATGCAGAAAACCATTCACTGTTCATAGTTTAGTTTAGTTCAAAAAGGGTGTTCA
>CAZCPH010000653.1:0-1747 GCA_964500105.1 uncultured Mariniphaga sp.
CTGTTTAACCTGTTTATGATTGCTTTTTTACCGGCCATTGGCGAAGAGTTGCTGTTCCGTGGGGTCATCCAGCGCATTTTTACCAACTGGACCCGCAACCACCACTGGGGCATCTGGATTTCGGCCATTTTGTTCAGCGCTCTGCACATTCAGTTTTACGGGTTTGTGCCGCGTATGCTGCTGGGTGTTTTGTTCGGTTATCTGCTGGTTTGGAGCGGCTCCATGTGGCTGCCCATTTTGGCCCACTTTTTCAACAACGGTTTTGCAGTAGTGGCCATGTATCTCGTCGATAAAGAAGTTTTAAATCCCGGCGTGGAAGAAATCGGCGCCACTTCGGGAAGTCAATATGCAGCCATTCTCAGCCTGGTTTTGGTTTTCCTGCTCATGTATCTGATTAAAAAAGAGAACCGGGGGAATGAACTGCAACCTGTCAGTACACAAACGCCCTGAACGAATGTGGCTTGATTTTCACTTCAAACACCATAGCATCTTCTCCCAACTTCCGGTTTCTGAAAACGGGAGCTTCGCGAAGGGTTCCCTCAATTTTTTCTCCCGAAGCGATGTCGGTAATTTCAGCAGTATTCGTATCCAGCAGAACATTTATTGTAACTTCTTCATCTAAAAACGAATGCACCACAAACGAATTGTTGTCGTAAACAAACAGGCTCACTTCGCCCGAACCTTCCAGCTTCACATTTAAATGGCCGGCAATAGTTTGGCGCAAACGGTTCAGCACCGGCGCCGGCAACTGGTACAAATCGATGAAATTGTCGGGGATGGTCCAAACAAAAAATTTTCCCTTGGAATAATTGGCCGAATGAAGGATGGGCCAGCCGTTGGTATCGTCGAGCGCCGAAATGATTTCCCACGAGTCGTTCGTGAGGTAATGCATCTGCGGTATCAGCATCTCTTTTTCAGAAAAAGAGGACGGTCCCCAGCCAGCAGCAAACTCCTTCACACTGGCTTTCCGGTCGGTTACGCGCAACTCTGCAATGTGCTCAATTCCTTTTTCCTGCATGGCTTTGTAAAAACCAGAAGTAACCACCACATTTCCGCCACGCTGGAGTTGCGCTTTTGTTTTTTCCACAATCTCCGGGTCGAATGAGGCCGTTTCGGTGAGCAAAACCACCGGCTCATTTTCAGGAAATTCAGGTACAATGTCAATGGGAATTCCAATCATTCCGAAATAATTTTGCAGGAAATCTTCGCCCACAGAATGAAATGGTTTGTAACTTTTCACGCCCACCGGGTTTCCTAATTCGCCCAGCACTTCGTCCACTATTTCGAGGGAATAACCGGCGGCGCGGGCTATTTTGGTGGGAGTAAAAAAACTGCCGTCTTTCAGCTCAACCGGCTTTTTCATTTCGTCGAAATCGAAAATTCCCTGCCACTGAGGCCGCAGGTTTTCCCGCAGCGGGTACTGCATTTGCCGGATGTCGAACAGCGTAATTTCCGGCGCTTTGGCAAACAGTGTGAGCCACAGTTGTTCGGCATAACGGTCCATGTAGCGCAAACCGCCGGTATCAACCCAGCCGCCGCGGTTTTCGCCGGGTTTCAGGTTTTCAAAATACCTGAAAATGGCATAACCGAGGTACTGCTGCAGATGCTGATTCCCGCTGCGGTCGCGGGTTTCGGTACCGGTGTAAAGTCCGTCGAAAAGGGCAGGTTCTTCTTCCAGATTAAATCCCAGCCCCTGAAAATGCTCGTACCAGTTGGGGTATTTAATCACCACTTCAGTTTTGGGATT
>CAZCPH010000654.1:0-1741 GCA_964500105.1 uncultured Mariniphaga sp.
ACCGGCTCTGCTGCCGACATCAGCTTTATCGAAAGTGCCATGCAACGTTATGGCAGAAGCCGCATCAATCCAAATGTTCCTAACATGAACACCGACTGGTATGCTGAAATTATGAAACCGTATGCTCAGCAGCAGAACCATTCATTGTCGGTTTTGGGAGGTACAGATAAAACTTCTTATTCTCTTGGTATTAGTTATTTTGAACAGGATGGTTTGCTGGAAGGTGATAATTCGTTTAGCCGGTTGAATTTAAGAACAAAACTCGACCATCAGGCCAATAACTGGCTGAAAGCCGGAGTGAATTTCAACCTCAGCAACGGAATCAGATACATTGCAAGCGATGGTGCCTGGTTTAGCGCTTACCACGCAGTGCCCATACTACCCGTTTACGACGACCAGAATTACGAGCAGCTGCTTAATGACGAAGTTCCTAATGCAAGCCGTTATTCCAGTGCACAGCTCATCGGTTACCGCGGATCGCAAAACCCGTTTTTAGGACTTGCCTATAACGACAACAGGCAGGATATTCGTAAAGCACTTGCAGGTATTTACACCGAAATTGATTTGATTCAGGATAAACTGAAATTCAAATCCAACTACAATGTTTCGCTTATGGCGTTGAAAGCGCGGGATGTTAATCTTCCTTATTTTATCACCAATTCCACCAACAGAACGCTTTCTTCCATATCCTCGGCACGTACTACCGATGTGAATCAGTTTCTCGATAACACGCTTACATTTACCGATAGTTTCGGAAACCATAACCTGACCGCAATGGTGGGTACTTCTTACCGCGATGAGTGGCACGATTACCTGCGTGGCTATGCCGAAGATATTCCGTTGAATGAAAACTCATGGTACATCGACCAGTCCCGTTCGCAGTCGTCGAAAACATCAAATGACAATGCTGAAAGGCTTTACGGGATTTCTTACTTCGGAAGGGTTTCCTACAATTACAACAACAGGTACATTGCCTATTTTACCCTCCGTCAGGAAGGTACTTCAAAATATCAGGAAAAATGGGGAACCTTCCCTGCATTTGGTTTGGGTTGGGTGGTTTCTGAAGAAAACTTTTTCCAGGGTGTCAGCTTGTTCGACTACCTGAAATTAAGAGGTGGCTGGGGCCAGCTGGGGAACGACAAAATTGCCCGGCAGGACGGAGCAAACACAACAAACCCGGTTTTTTTGGCGATAGACGATTCTCAGGTGAACGGAACAGTTACCACCAGTACATTTGGTTATTTGGGTTGGGAAACGGTTACAGGAACCAATATTGGTTTTACTGCCGAAATGTTTAACGGACGTTTGAGTATTGAATCGGACTATTATGTCAGAGATACCGAAAATGCAGCCATTCCTGTAAGTCTTAAGCTTCAGGCAGGGAGTGTGTTACGAAATGTTGGAACCATTCGCAACCAGGGCGTTGAAGTGGTTCTGAACTGGAGAAATAAAATTTCCAATGATTTCAGTTACAATGTTGGCGCTAACTTTTCTACGCTGAAAAACGAAGTGACCGACCTTTATGGTCAGCAATACATCAACGGCGGATCGGCAGAATTTCGTCAGCGCTCGCAGGTTGGCGAACCCCTGCTGTCTTTTTATGGCTACGAAGTGGAGGGCGTTTATCAGAATCAGTCGGAAATCGATAACGACCCCATTGCTTCTGTCAACGGGTTGGTTCCAGGCGATTTAAAATTCAGAGACCAGGACAGCAACGATATTCTGGACGATGATGACAAGG
>CAZCPH010000655.1:0-1732 GCA_964500105.1 uncultured Mariniphaga sp.
TTCCAGTTTCACCGTCGAGCCAGTGCGGCCAAACGCCATGAAAGCGGTCGGCTTTTTCCAGGAAATCCACAATTTGCTGAAAACGTTCGAAACCCTGCTGCCGGGTTATAAAACCGCGTTCTATTCCCACCAGGATGGCCATCAGGCCAAATCCGGTTCCGCCGGTGGTTACTATGTGTTTGTCGTTTTGCGGATAAACATCATCGGCATGAAACCGCTCGCGTGCCATTCCGGAGTTGGGCTCGGCGCCATCCCAGAAATACTGAAAGTAGCGGTATTGTACCGAATCGAGCAATTGCTCATCGGTTAGAGCAACAGCACTTTTTGCTTCTTGCCCTCCTCTGTTTTGTTTTGTTTGTCCGCAGCCTGCTGCCAGGAAAAAGAGTAATCCAATAATTAAAATATTCTTCATCGTTTTTGTTTTGAAAAAGAAAGGCTGCCTGAAAAAAATACCAGGCAGCCTTTCAACTTACGTAATGAAACTAACTAAACTAAACTTAAACTTAAACTTACCTGGCCATTTTATAACAAAGAATATTACTGATTCTCTGCATCGATAATGGCTTGTATTTCGGTTTGTGAAAGCGCTTTGGTAAAAAACCGTAATTCATCTATTAAACTAAGATCAGATAAATGGTCCCAGTAACTAAATGTTTCACCACCGGCGCCAATGGTAATTTCTTCGCAACCTGTCCAGTCTATTACTCCTTCCATAGGATCTGATAGTGCTTCCACTCCATTGAAATAGATGACATTCACCTCTTCTGAAATGGTGATAGCAACATGAACCCATTCTCCGGTAGTGGCATCGATTATGCCGCCGTCGTTCCAGGTTTCACCTGCGCCATATCCCACGTTAAGTTTAATTCTTTGGTTGTTAGCGTCTCCTTCCCTGAAAAGCCGGAAACCCTGTTGCCTGTTTTCAGCCTCGGCACCAACACTCAGTATCCCTGCACGGTCGGGCGTGGAGTTTACTTTGTACCAGAATACAGCGCTAAATTCGTTACTTTTCATTTCATCAGCAGAGAACGTAATGTACGAATCGGTTGCACCCCGGTAGGAATTTCCACCCAATACTCCCTGTCCGGCAAAACCCGGATTTCCAATCTTGGTGGCTGTTTCGAAACTGATTAGTTCCATAAAATCACCGTCAAACGGCATATAGAAAGTTTCTCCGGCATATTTTGGGGTGTAGGGTGAAACTTTTTCGAAATTAACCGTCGCTGTCGTGCTTTTACCTTCCAGATCAGTGGCAATAATTTCCAGCAAATGTGCGCCGTTGGTCACATTATCGTAAACAAACTGGTCCATCACTCGACGGTAATCTTTAAATTCACTATAGTTCGCAATTTCAGAACCATTCAGTTTCACCGAAACCGAGCCAAGTTCTATATCATCGGATGCTTCAAAACTGATGGTAACAGGAGCAACAGCTTCAGGCACCTTTATCTGGTACCCGTTTGCCGGAGAAGTAATTGTAACAACTGGATTACTTTCATCGGATCCCGGATCCACTTTCGAAATGTCATCGATGTAGTTTTGTGTACATGCACCGGCAAGGAAAACGGCCAGCACAAAAAATAAAATTCTGTTTATGGTTTTCATCGTATTCATTTTTTAGTTTATTCCTTCAGCAAGTTGCGGCAGTTCGGCAACCTGGTCGGCCGGGAACGGCAAATAAGCTTTATCCATGGTAAATGTTTTGCCGTCGTGACTTAATTCTGAGGTATTT
>CAZCPH010000656.1:0-1730 GCA_964500105.1 uncultured Mariniphaga sp.
AATTTCGTCGAGCAGAGAAAAGGAATCCTGTGCCGGACGGTCCATTTTGTTGATAAACACAATCACCGGTGTTTTGCGCATACGGCAAACGTTCATCAGCTTTTCGGTTTGCGGTTCCACCCCTTTTGCGGCATCGATTACAATAATTACACTGTCAACTGCCGTGAGTGTTCGAAAAGTGTCTTCCTGAAAATCCTGGTGGCCGGGGGTATCGAGAATATTCACCTTGTAGCCGTTGTATTCGAAACCCATAACCGAGGTGGCCACCGAAATCCCGCGCTGGCGTTCAATCTCCATAAAGTCGGAAGTGGCTCCCTTTTTAATTTTGTTGCTTTTTACCGCTCCGGCCACATGAATGGCTCCTCCAAACAGCAGCAGTTTTTCGGTAAGGGTAGTTTTTCCTGCATCGGGATGGCTCACAATACCAAACGTTCGCCGGCGGTTTATCTCTTTCTGAAATGTCATTTGTTTCCTTTTGTTTTTGCGGGTGCAAAATTAGTAAAGAAGTTGGGAGTTTTGGGTTTAATGTCCAGTTTCGGGTTCAAAGTTTAAAGTTTGTTTCGGTTGGACGGCAGGTTCAAAGCTGGGCGATGGATTCCGATCGGCCGATTTAACTAAGCAAACCTTTTTTAAGTTTCAACCTTTGTAAAAATTAATCCATAAAAAAACTCCCACCGAAGCGGGAGTACAGGATTCAATATCCTTCGGCACGCCGATAGCTATCGGGGCGCGTGTTCTGGCTTACCTGCCTGCTTTTTTTAGCGACTTCGAAATAAAATTCCAGTACTTTTTGTGGAATTTCAGACCATTCTTTCCAATAATTTCGTGGTAGGTGCGGGGCTGGTCATCGGGATTGAACTTCCGTTTGCCGCGGTTTTCGTAAAGGGCAGGCACTTCAGGATGAAACTGTACGGCAAAAACATTTGGGTAGATGCTGTGAGCCAGTCCCTCCACTATTTTCCCGTCGGGCGAAAGGGCGGTAACTTCCATCCCTTTGCCCGGTTGTTCCACAGCCTGGTGGTGACTGCTGTAAGTGAGCGGAGCAGAGTTTTCACGAATTTTCACTTTCCGGGGAAAAAACGGATGTTCGGTAAAACGTATGGCGTGAAAGTTAATACCCATCAGCTGCGGATCGTCAGAAATATTCTGCCAGTAGTTGCAATGCAGGTTTTCCTTTGCATTCTGCAGGGTTTCTTCTGCTGTTTCAGCGTCGTAAATTTCAGCCGGAATATCCTGAATGAGCGTTCCTCCGGTGGCCACATTCATGGTTTGCAACCCCAGGCAAAATCCGGTAACAACGTATTGCGGATTTTCTTCCAGAAAAGGTTTAAAGCTTTCGTTCCGATAACTGCCCAGCAAATGAAAAAGGAAAGTGGTTTCAAAATAATGTCTTCCGGGGTCGGTTACCACCGAAAGGGTGTTCTCTTCTCCATAAACTGCAGGCGGAATATCCGGGCCACCAAAAAAGATGATGCCCACCGAGTTTTCAAAAGCCAGTTTTAACTCTTCCGATAAACTGTTGTTTTCAAACAGCTGGGTTTCATCCAAATCACCTCTGAATTCGTGCAGCTTAAAATGACTGAACCGGTTTTTTTCGATGAATTGCCGGGTTTCTTCAAAATCGTAGTTCTGGTTTTTATAATAAACACCCACGAAATGAACTTTTTGCAGATTAACTTTTAGTAATCCTTTGTTTAACAGAAAGTTTACTGTTTCGAGGTTGGTTATTG
>CAZCPH010000657.1:0-1729 GCA_964500105.1 uncultured Mariniphaga sp.
ATATCGGCCTGTCACGCCGAGGGTCGCGGGTTCGAGTCCCGTCCGCACCGCAAAAAGCAGTTCATAAGAGCTGCTTTTTTTGTTTTACAGATACCGATCTGCTGAAGATGGTGAATTCCTCTGTTATCAGGGATTTTTGCCGGCAGAGTAATTTTTACCGGATTTCTTTTTTTCTTCTGTCATTTGTTTGTTATCCTCAGTTTCTTTTCGAAAAATTGTATCTTGGTTGCACTGAAAATCAAAAATAGTCAGACAATGCAATCCGGTTTATTCTCCGTCAATCCAAATGATGAAACAGCATTTTCCATCAAAGTTTTGACATGCCTGGGACCGTCTGCGTCTGGTTTTTTGAATTAAACTTTTGTTTTTCAATATATTAAAATCTAAAACGATGAATTTAAAGATGAAAAGGACCGGGATTTTAATTTTGGTTTTGATGTTTTTTCTGCCGTGTTTAAAAACAGAAGCCCGGGAAATTCCAGACAGACAGCAGGTTTTAAAAGACATGCTTCAGGCAAATGATTATTTCATGAAGAAATGGCCCGATGTTGGAAAAACTCTTATCACCGACAGGGAGAGACCAAGCAATATCTGGACAAGAGGTGTTTATTATGAAGGGCTTATGGCGTTGCACCAGATTTTTCCCAAAGAGGAGTTTCACAAATGGGGGATGCGCAACGGAAACACCACCCGTAATGCCGACGACCAGTGTTGCGGACAAACATACATCGATTTGTACAACATTTTACCCGAACCGGAACGCATCAAAAACATCAAACTGTGTATGGATATGATGGTGAATACTCCGCAAGTGGACGACTGGTGGTGGATAGACGCCATACAAATGGCCATGCCGGTTTACGCAAAGCTGGGAGTGTTGTTTAACGACGACCGCTATTTTCAGAAAATGTATGAGATGTATATGTTTACCCGAAACCAACATGGCGAAAATGGCCTTTTTAATGAAGCCGACGGATTGTGGTGGCGCGATGCCGATTTTGATCCGCCTTATACCGAACCAAATGGAAAAGACAGTTACTGGAGCCGTGGAAACGGGTGGGTGGTTGCTGCACTGGTGCGCGTGCTGGATGTTATTCCTGATAATGAACCACACAGAATTCAGTACCTGAATGATTATCTCCGCATGATGGAGGCACTTGCGCCCATTCAGCGCGAAGATGGTTTCTGGAATGTGAGCCTGCACGATCCGGATAATTTTGGTGGAAAGGAACTTACAGGCACGGCTTTGTTTATTTACGGTATGGCATGGGGAATCAACAACGGTATCCTTTCGCGTGAAAAGTACCTGCCCAAAGTGATTAACGGATGGAATGCACTGGTAACCGACTGCTTGCACGACAATGGCTTTTTGGGGTACGTGCAAAGCACCGGAAAAGAGCCAAAAGACGGACAACCGGTTACATACGATAAAGTACCTGATTTTGAGGACTACGGGTTGGGCTGTTTTTTGCTTGCCGGAACCGAGGTTTACAAATTGAAAAAGTAAGTTCTGCAGGATTTAAAAGGCGAAATCCTGTTTGTACTAATTGCAGTAGCGTTTAATGATGTTGTATGCTCCGTGAATTCCCAGCTCTCCGGCTCGACTCAGGTCGAGTGCGCCGCCGTCGATATCGTCGAGGTAAATTTTCGTCAGACCGCGGTTGAAGTAAGCTTCTGCAAATTCAGGTTCCAGTTCTATGGCCTTGTTTAAATCTTCTATGGCACTTTT
>CAZCPH010000658.1:0-1723 GCA_964500105.1 uncultured Mariniphaga sp.
GGATATCGGTGGAGCGGGCAAAAGGCAAAAACGCATTTTCATACATTCCCGGATTTTTGAAAAAATGCTGCAAATCGAACGCGCTTCCGTCTTTCCGCCTCGCATAATGTTGCGGTAAAAGCTGTGTATAAACCGGTTCTTCAGGATGTTCAGTTTCCAGAAACTCTTCAGGTGAAAGCCGTTGAATTTTCATAAATTCAAGCACTTCCAGCACTCCATTTGCCACACGTCCGTCACCGGTAAGTGCAATTTTCACAGGAGGCAGATTTACCAGGTTCAACTGGTAAAGCATTTCCTCCAAACCATCGCACTGGTGAGCCGGTTTCAAATCGAAAATTTTTCGGCGCAGTCCGAGCGCACGTAGTCCGTTGTACGCACCCACCAAACCGGCAAACCGGCCAAATCCGATAATCCGGAATCCATTTTTGTCAGTCAGTACTTCATAATCTACCAACTGAATTTTTTTCTGAAGAATAGTTTGCAGCAGCTTCCTGTTGTAATCCTGCTTTTTAATGGTATGCGAAAAGAAAAAATAAATTTTCCCGGGAACTAAATCGCTCAACGGAACTTCCTTTACACCCATCAAAACATCGCAATCCGACAAATCTTCCTGAACCGGAATTCCGTGTTCCCGGTATTCTTCATCGCGAAAACATCTTACCTGACTGTTTTGCACAACAACCTGAACGTTTTTAAATTTTTGCTGCACTTCCACGCACTGTTCGGGCGTAAGCGGCACCCGGTTGTCGGGTGGTGTTTTCCCTTCGCATAAAATTCCAAGTTTGATCATTTATATCTCTTTTATCCGGGCAGTTTGTCGGTCGAAAGATTTTGAAAATTCAACGTTCATTTACTCAATTTGAAAGCGTTCCAAAATTTGCTGTTTGTCCGCTTTCCCTGATTTTTTTGATTTCTCAATTTCAGAAGCAATCCATTCGTCTTCGTCGGTTACTTTTGAAATTTTTACAGAATTGTATGCTTTTACAATAGTTTTCGCTACTTCTAATAATCCAGCCCCCGCTTTGGTGGTATCGTCAATAGTTATTGTGTACTTCATAACCTAATAATCTTGCTTTTTACAAAGATACATTTTTGCAGTGAATTATTTATTTACTATTCTTCTTGATGGTACTATTCCTAAAGCCCTAACTTAAATTCATTCTTTGTAAAATTATCCCAATCTTTGTGAAGATAAAAGGAAAAAACATGGCAGCCAAAAAATTCATCTGGTTATCGGCGATTTTGTATTTTGTTTTAACCATTTCCTGTGTTCAGCGCAAAAATGAGCATGTGGCTGATGATGGGTTTTCGGGATCTGAAAGCTGCATCCAGTGTCACGAACGATTTTATGAATTGTGGGCGCCTTCCATGCATGGAAAAGCCATGCAACCGGTAAATGCCGGTTTTATAAAAGAATACGGATTGCCTGAAAGCGGACCGATGGAAATTGAAGGCCGGTTCTATGAAATTGTTTACCGCGACTCTTCAATGGTAATGTTGGAAAAAGAGGGAAATCAACTCTTGAAAGAATATCCAATGCAGTGGTCGCTCGGCGGCCGAAATGTTTTTACATTTCTGGCTCCGCTTGAAAAGGGCAAACTGCAAACCATTCCACTGGCTTATGACATGAACCGCCAAACCTGGTTCAACTACCCCGAATCGGCAGTTCGGCATTTTGGCGATGCCGGCGATGAAGACGAAGCGCTGCCCTGGCGTGACAGGA
>CAZCPH010000659.1:0-1723 GCA_964500105.1 uncultured Mariniphaga sp.
AAATCATTCTTCACCTCGGCAAATTCCCTTATTTTCACCCCAAACAAGAAACCAGAAGAAATGAGCTACAATCCGGCAAAAAAAGTTTACGAACTGAAACAATTCGGCGAATTCGGGGGTGTAAATCCATCTGTTACCGATTCTTCCACCTTTACTTTTCTGAAAGGCGAAACCATGGAAGAAACCTTTCTGGGGCACATGGAAGGATGTTTTCTATATTCACGCCACTGGAATCCAAGCAATAAGTACCTGGCCGATGCGCTGGCCGCACTTGAAAACACCGAATCGGCATGGGTGACGGCATCGGGTATGGCAGCCATAACCTGCGCGCTGTTGCAAGTTTGTAAATCGGGCGACCACATTGTAACCAGCGTGACCACCTACGGCGGAACTTTTGCTTTTTTGAAAAACTGGCTGCCGCGGTACAACATCGATGTTACGTTTGTGGACATTACCAACCCGGAGCAGGTAAAAGCCGCCATGCAACCCAACACCAAAGTGATTTACACCGAGAGCGTTACCAATCCGCTGCTGCAGGTTTCCGACATTCCGGAACTGGCAAAAACGGCACACGAACACGGCGCCAGGTTGATGGTGGACAATACATTTACGCCCATGATAATGACACCTGCCATTTTGGGGGCCGACATCGTGGTTTACAGCATGACCAAATTCATCAACGGCAAAAACGACTGCGTGGCCGGAGCCATTTGTGCGTCGGAAGAGTTTATCAACGATTTGTCGAATGTAAACGACGGTACGGCCATGCTGCTGGGCCCGGTGCTCGATTCACTGCGCTCCTCGTCCATCCTGAAAAACCTTCACACACTGCATTTGCGTATGAAACAGCACAGCCGGAATGCCATGTTTCTGGCAGAGAATCTGAGTGAAACAAATTTAAAACTTATTTATCCAGGTTTAAAAAACCATCTCCAACACGAACTGCACAAAAAACTGATGAACGAAGAATTTGGATTCGGGGGATTACTGGCAATCGATTTGAAAACCCACAAAAAAGCCAACCGGTTTATGCGAAAAATGCAGGACGCCGGAGTGGGTTACCTGGCCGTGAGCCTGGGCTATTTCAAAACGCTTTTCAGTTGCTCGGGACACAGCACTTCTTCGGAGGTTCCAGTTGAAATACAGAAACAGATGGGCCTTTCCGACGGGCTGGTGCGCTTTTCGGTTGGCCTCGACGATGATATGGAGGAGATTTTGGAAAAAATAAAATATTGTTTATTAAAATAACGGACTAACGTGTAAATCAAAATTTTCAAAAATCCATACCTTAATATTACGGTGCTCTGCACCTTTTTTCCGAGACTTAACACATAATCTACAAACCCGTCAGTTGCCGGGCAGGTATTTGGGTGCGCTGCACCCTTTTCCGGGAAAGACAATGTTTCAATTATCAGGAGCAAAAGCGGCAGAGCCGCGATAATTTTTGTAGCAAGTTAATTACACGAGATAAAGAAAGGTGCAGCGCACCGAAATATCACATTTTTTTGATTAACATGAAATTTGTTACACCGCCAGGCACGATAAAAATCAGTATCAGATATTCTGAAATAATTATATTTGCCCTTTCCTAAAAAAAATTGATTTAGAATGAGAAAAGCAACTTTTACCACCAGAATACTGATTTTGGTATTCCTGCTTACAAATTATCAGATTTCAAACGGGTGTACCAATTTTCTGGTCACCCGGGGAGCATCGGTTGACG
>CAZCPH010000660.1:0-1719 GCA_964500105.1 uncultured Mariniphaga sp.
CATGCTGGCGCTGGTTTGCGGCGATGTGGTGGTGTGGAAACCGTCGTCGAAAGTGTATTTGTGTGCTGTGGCGGTGCATAAAATTGTTGCGAAGGTTTTAAAGGAAAACAACGTTCCCGAAGGGGTGCTCAACCTGGTGACTGCCGATTCCAAATTACTGGGCGACGAGCTTTTCAGCGATAAAAACATTCCGCTGGTTTCGTTTACCGGCTCCACTCGCATTGGTAAGAAAGTTGGTCGTTTGGTGGGCGAACGGTTGGGAAAATCCATTCTCGAACTGGGCGGAAACAATGCCATCATCATCACACCCGATGCCGATTTGGAGATGGCGCTGCGGGCAGTGGTTTTTGGTGCCGTGGGAACCTGCGGCCAGCGCTGCACTTCCACCCGGCGGATTATTGTGCACGATTCGGTGTATGACCGGTTCAAACAAAAACTACTGTCGGTGTATGAACAGCTTCCCATCGGCCATGCGCTCGACCCAAAAACGCTGGTTGGGCCGCTGGTGGACAAATGGGCGGTACAGGATTTTGAAAATGCCATCGAAAAAATAAAAACCGAAGGCGGGAAAATCATTACCGGTGGCAAAGTGCTGGAAGGTGAAAAGTATAAAACCGGAACCTACGTTTCTCCCTGTATTGCCGAAGTGGAAAATCATTTTGAGATTGTTCAGGAAGAGACTTTTGCGCCTATTTTGTATGTGATTCGCTATAAAGATTTGGACGAAGCTATCCGGCTGCACAACGATGTGCCGCAAGGCTTGTCGTCGGCCCTGTTTTCAACCAATATGCTGGAAACCGAAAAGTTTCTGTCGCACGAGGGTTCCGATTGCGGTATTGCCAATATCAATATTGGTACGTCGGGTGCCGAAATAGGCGGGGCATTTGGCGGTGAAAAGGAAACCGGTGGCGGCCGCGAGTCGGGCTCCGATGCCTGGAAAGCCTACATGCGGCGGCAAACCAATACTATTAATTTTGGAACGGAACTGCCACTGGCGCAGGGGATTGAGTTCACCCTGTGAAATAATGCAAAGCATTAAATCGAAGATTTATTTCACAGGGTAAAGTTTAAAGTTTAAAGTTTCAGGTTTCAGGTTCCGGGTTTCAGGTTGTAGAAATTAAACAATAAAGTTTTTTGTCATTTTCCGCAAAGCGAACCGTGATGGGAGATGACGCAGGAGGAGAAATCTGTTTCAGCAGGGAATGATTTCTCACCCGGAATACCGGGATTCGAAATGACAGCATGAATAAAAGTTCATTTGCTTTTTGGGGCCAATAAAAATTAGATTGATTATTAATCCGTCGGTCACCCTGAGCGTAGTCTAAGGGCTTTGGTTGCCATGATTTTTTATTCTGAATTTCAAAAGGGAATGCGTCCTGAAAGGACAGATTGGTTCAGCCCGGTGGTAACACCCCGGGAAATACATGTTCGAAAAATAAATCGGGCTGAAAGCCCAGCTAAATTTTTGATAAAACGGGCTTTAAAATGAGGTTTAAAAATAGTTTATGAAAAACATATTAATTTTTGGCGCAGGCCGGTCCAGCCACACGCTTATTCAGTATTTGACAGAGCATGCCAGACAATTCGACTGGAAAATTACGGTGGCCGATTCGGGCGAAAAATACAAGGGGGAGAACACGGAGGTGCACTACCGAAAGGTAGATGTAACCGACGAACCGGCGCGGGACAGGGAAGTTAAAATGGCCGATCTGGTGATTT
>CAZCPH010000661.1:0-1713 GCA_964500105.1 uncultured Mariniphaga sp.
AGCGAAGTTCCCACAAAAATGTGACCATTCGCGGCGGAGGTATTGTTTTCCCTTTGGCAGCTGTTCTATGGTTTGTTTTTTACGGGTTTAATCAGTTCTGGATTGTTTTTGCATTGTTGCTGCTGGCAGTCATAAGTTTTCTCGACGACCTTTTTTCGCTTTCATCAAAACTGAGAATAGTCGTGCATTTCGTTGCTGTTTCAATTCTCTTCTGGCAGCTGCAGATTTTTAATTTACCGTGGTACGGAATTGTAGCAGCCTACCTGCTGGTTACCGGTTGGATAAATGCCTTTAATTTTATGGATGGAATTAACGGAATAACAGCATTTTACGGATTGGTTTCGCTGCTTACTTTCTTGTGGCTAAACCAATCAGCGGAATTCGTTTCACAACAGCTAGTTGTCTTGTTAACGCTTTCGGTTCTGGTTTTTTCATTTTTCAATGCCCGAAAACGCGCCAAAACATTTGCCGGAGATGTTGGCAGCGTGCCTTTGGCTTTCTTGCTGGCGTGGTTTCTGATTTCGCTTATTTTAAAAACCGGCCGGCCGGAATACATTCTGTTCTTTTCCGTTTATGGCATCGATTCGGCAATTACAATTCTGTTCAGAATACTGCAACGCGAAAATATTTTTGAAGCTCACCGGACCCATTTGTACCAGTACCTGAGCAACGAACTTCAATGGCCTCATGTTCTTGTTTCCGGAGTGTATGGCATCATTCAGGCTGTTGTAAATGCACTCACCATAGTACTCATTTCAGAAAACTTAATGACCTGGCAGACATTCATCCTGATTCTGTTTTCTCTGAGCGCTTTATATCTGATTATCAGACTAAAAATTACAAAAACCTTGCAACCTAATTTGAGCTGAGCAGTTTAAACTGCTGCATTTCTTTATTGATTAAAGATCTGTTTATCAATAAGAAAAATATTCTAATCCAATTTCCGTAAATTTAAGCTTAGCAAATATGAAAAGCATTATACATTTCTTCTCAAAAAACTATTTGCCAAAGTGGTTGGTACTAACCTTTGACTTAACGGTGGTAGCGCTGTCGTGGTTTATCGCTTTTTTGCTGAGGTTTAATTTCGATTTGCCAGATGTGGATACATTTATATCCCCACTTCATCTGTTCATGGTTCTCCCGGTTTACGTTTTCTGCTTCTGGAGAACAAAATCATACGCCGGAATTTTACGGCACAGTGCCCCGGAAGACATGGTACACATACTCTCTGCCACGCTGTGCGGAGGTATCTTACTCGCGTTTATTTCGTTTGCCGGCAGAAGCCTGAATGCACCGGAATTTCTGATGATACCTTATTCTGTAATTGTTATACATACCCTTCTGGTTTCTATTTCATTAATTGGCACCAGGGTTTTGGTAAAACTAACATTCCAAAACTGGTTAAATCGCACCAAAAATCCCCAAAAAATAATGATTTACGGCGCAGGCTGGAAGGGGAAAATTACCCTCAGCACGCTGTTAATGGACACTACACTAAACAACAAAGTGGTTGGTTTTATTGACGACAATTCATCGTTGCGCGACAAATACATATCTGGTATTCCCATTTACTCTCCCCAAAAAGCTTTTGAAAAAATTATTCCTGAGCAGCATGTTACAGAGATAGTAATCGCCATAGACAACAATAGAATTTCATCCGAACGCAAAAGAGAAATAACCGACGAATGTTTGAAATTAAATCTAAAGATTAAA
>CAZCPH010000662.1:0-427 GCA_964500105.1 uncultured Mariniphaga sp.
ACGCTTCGCCCAAAGCAAGTCCCGTGTCTTCAATGGTGTGGTGTTCGTCCACTTCCAAATCGCCTTTTACCAAAATTTCGAGGTCAACGCCCGCATGGCGGCCAATCTGGCTCAGCATGTGATCGAAAAAATTTAGTCCTGTGGAAATGTTGCAAACTCCGGAACCATCCAGATTTAACCGGACGAAAATGTCGGTTTCTTTTGTGGTGCGTTTTACTTCTGCCGTCCGTTCGGGTGCTGCCACACAAGCATAAATATCATCCCAGTCGTTGGAAACCAACACACAGTGTCCTGCCAGACCGGTTTTTTCCATATATTCGGAACCGAGGAGCGTCGGAATATCCACGATCTGAAAATCGGGATGCCTCAAAACAAACTTCGCCGCGTTCATTTCATTCTCCTGCGGCGCGAATGTACAGGTCGAATA
>CAZCPH010000662.1:437-1712 GCA_964500105.1 uncultured Mariniphaga sp.
TGCCACACAAGCATAAATATCGTCCCAATCGCTGGTAATTAGGGCACAATAATCTGCCAGACCAGTTTTTTCAAGCTCTTCGGCCAAACTGCCGTCGTTAACCAGAATTCCTTTAGCGCCCAGGTTTTTGGCCAGTTCGATGTCAGTGAGCCGGTCGCCAATGACGAAGCTGTTGGCCAAATCGTAGTTGCCGTTCATGTATTTTGCCATTAGTCCTGTCCGTGGCTTGCGGGTGGGTGCATTGTCGGCAGGAAAACTTTTATCGATAAGGATATCGTCGAAAGTTACACCTTCGTTTTCAAACGCTTTCAGCATTTTGTTCTGTGCCGGCCAAAACGTTTCTTCCGGGTAGGAATCCGTTCCCAAACCGTCCTGGTTGGATACAATGACCAGTTCATAATCCAGATTTTTCTGAATGTTGAACAGATTGCGGAAAACGCCGGGAATAAATTCCAGCTTTTCCAGCGAATCGATTTGTTCGTCTTCCGGTTCAAAAATCAACGTTCCATCGCGGTCTATAAACAGAGCTTTTTTCATATCGTAGTTTAAAGTTTCGAGTTCAAAGTTCAAAGTTAGGGTTTAATATAATTCTCACATGAAAGGATGAACTTGTTCATATTAAGTTTTTTAGTGCTGTTAGTAATTGTTCGTTTTCGTCGGAAGAGCCGATGGTAATCCGCAGGCTATCTTCACACAAATGGACCTTGGAGCGGTCGCGTACAATTACGCCGTTTTCCTTTAGATATTCGTAAATCCCCCGTGCATCGTGCATTTTTACGAGAATGAAATTGGCATCTGACGGAAATATTTTTATCACAAAGGGAAAATCAGAAAGCAGGGTTCTCATTTTTTTCCGTTCGGCTATAAGTAATTTCACCCATTTTTCAACTTTATCGCGGTTTTCAATCAACTCCAGTGCTTTTTGCTGGGTCAGGATATTCAGGTTGTAAGGGTATTTGATTTTATTCAGAACTGAAACGATTTCTGAGGCTGCAAATGCCATTCCCAGCCGGATTCCTGCCATTCCCCATGCTTTGGAAAAAGTTTGCAGAATCACCAGGTTCGGAAAGTCATTCAACTGTGCTAACAACGATTTTCCAGGTGCAAAATCAATGTATGCTTCGTCCAGCACCACGATTCCATTAAAATTTTTCACCACGTCCAAAACCGCTTTTTCATTGAGGCAGTTTCCGGTTGGATTGTTGGGTGAGCAGAGAAATACCAGCTTTGTTTTCTCATCTGCTGAATCCAGAAGCTCCTGCGCATCCAGTTCAA
>CAZCPH010000663.1:0-1707 GCA_964500105.1 uncultured Mariniphaga sp.
AAAACAATTCACGAAATTGTTGCCGAAGCAGTCGGTGACTATAACTTCCCGGTTTGTTACGACTTTCCGGCAGGGCACAACGAAAAAAACCTGGCACTGGGTTTCGGTCAAACCTGGGAGCTGGATGTAACAGAAAACGGATCCTCGCTTAAACTTCTGCCGGCAACTGTGCTTTAAAACCTGAAATCAGAATGGTATCAACAAAGGAAATCGGAGAAATTGCAGAAGGACTGGCGCAGCAGCACATTTTGAAACTGGGCTACAAAATTAAAGACACCAACTGGCACTTCGGTCATTTGGAACTCGACATTGTGGCGCAGGACAGCAATCAGCTGGTAATCATCGAAGTGAAATCGAGAAACGGAATACGATATGAACATCCTTCGGAGGCGGTTACCGATATAAAAATTAAAAGGATTGTGGAAGCTGCCGAAGCCTACATTTTTGAAAAGGATTTGCACATGGAAACCCGTTTCGATGTAATTACCGTTATTTTTTTCAATCAGCGTCACGAACTCGAGCATTTCAAAGATGCATTTTATCCCACACTGTAAACAATTGCCAAAAATGTTTTTTCAGGTTGATTTTTCAGCCGGGAAAACTATTTTTGTTTTGAAATAGGTTTTCGAATGAACATTGAAGAGCTTCGTGAATATTGTATGGCAAAAAAAGGAGTGACTGAAAGTTTTCCTTTTGATGAAAGTACACTGGTTTTTAAAGTGGCCGGAAAGATGTTTTGTCTCACTGATTTGGTCGATGATTTTGCAGTTGCATTGAAAAATGATCCGGAGAAGAATATGGAACTGCGTGAACAGTATCCGGCCATCAGACCCGGTTATCACATGAACAAACAACACTGGAACACCGTTCAGATTGATGGCACCATTTCCGATAAAATGTTGCAACAGTTGATTGATGAATCGTACCGGATTATTGTGAATAAATTGCCCAAAAAGTTTAGAGAAGAACTTCAAAATGAATAAAATACAAGCGTTATGAAATTGTTTTCCAAATTGTTTTTTCTGCTGATTTTGTTTTCGGGTTCCACTTTCGCCAACGACGGCGCCGGAGGTTTTACCCTTCGAAAAGTGGTTGATCATTTGCCTGTAATCGACCAGGGAAGCACAGGGACCTGCTGGAGTTTTACGACAACCAGTTTTCTGGAATCGGAAATTTTGCGGAAAGGTTACCCGGAAACCGATTTATCTGAAATGTTTTTTGTGTATCACACATACATGAATAAGGCGAAACGTTATTTGCTCTACCACGGAAATCTCAATTTCGGACAGGGAGGTCAGGCCCACGATGTGATGGATGTTTTGCGTGAAAACGGAATGGTGACCGACGAAGCTTTCCCGGGGAAAAAGGTGGATGACCGGCACCAGCACCGGAGTTTGGCGAAGGAACTTCGGGATCAGGTAAATGAAATGAACAGCAGCCGGGACGATTTCAGTGTGGAAGAAATTGAAAGCCTGAATGCTGTTCTGGAGAATCACCTGGGTGAACTGCCCAAAAAAGTGAAAACAGGAAACGGACGGTTTTCTCCGGTTGACTTTCGCGATAAATTTGAAATTAATCCCGATGATTTTGTGGAACTTACTTCCTATAACCACCATCCGTTTTACAAACCATTTGTGCTGGAGGTTCCCGATAACTGGTCGCACGACCTTTACTACAATTTGCCCATCGACGAACTGGTTCAGGTAA
>CAZCPH010000664.1:0-1692 GCA_964500105.1 uncultured Mariniphaga sp.
TCTGATGGTTGTGCTGGGCGTAAGTTTTTTACTGATGGGTATGTTTGTGGCTCGTCCTTATTGCCGGTTTTTTTGTCCGTACAGTGTTTTGCTGAGCTGGATGTCGAGGTTTTCCAGGTGGCACCTTACAATCACACCTGCAGCATGCATTCAGTGTAAGTTGTGCACCAATTCCTGTCCGTTCGATGCCATCGATTATCCAACCAATGAAAAGGAGGTGGTGAAGTCAGGCCTCGGACCGAAGCGGTTTCTGGTTTATGCAGTGCTTATTCCGATATGGGTGGCAGCCGGTGTGTTTATAGGCGAACGTTCACACACGTTCCTGTCGAAAGCCAATCCCGATGTTTTTCTGGCTGAATTGCTAATTTCAAATCCTGAAATTAAAAACGACCCGGATAACATTGATGTACAGACATTTCTGGCTTCCGGAAAAACAATGGAGACATTGGTGCAGGAAGCTGAAATTATTAGGAGTAAATTTTATGTGGGTAGCATGATTGCCGGTGGTTTTCTGGGGTTGGCCATAGGAATGACATTGCTGAATACCGTGGTTTTCAGAAAACGTCAGGATTATGAACCGCACAAAGGAAACTGCCTCAGTTGCGGCCGGTGTATGGATTATTGTCCGGTAGAAAAATAAAGGACGCGCGGTTTGCAACCGCACATTCGTGTAAGAAAGAGGTTCAAAAATTGAAAATACAATTAAAATGACCAACAACGATAAATTAAAACTGGCACAAAACGTAGCCGTAATTTCCGGGATTTTTTGCTCAGTGGTGGCTTTGTTGTTGCTGCTTAATTATTGGCAGTTTGCAAAAAATGACCCCATCGAAAGTCAGGCGCTGGAAGTACTGGTTGAGCGGCTCAGGGAAGACCCCAATAACGATGGATTGAAAACTGAAATCAGGCAGTACGACTTGTTGGCACGAAAAGCCTATTTCAACAGCCAGTGGCAGGTGAAAACAGGCGCTTTTCTGTTGCTGTTTGGCGCCATTGTGCTGGCATTTGCACTTCGGGTGTATTATTCAATGAAAGCCAGAATCGAAGAACCCGATAAAGTGCTGGAGAACGAAATTGCCAGTCGCATTTTGGCCCAGAAAGGAATTATCATTGTTGGAGCCATTGTTTTTATACTCGCGTTTGCTGCTTCTTTTGCAACGGTCGATTACCTCGAAAAGTACGATTGGGAAACAGCATCTGCTGAGATTCCGGTGGAAGCTGTGGATGAAGGAATCGAGGTGATTGATGTAGGTGAAACTGCTGTGACTGAAACAACTCAGATTTCAGAAAATGAAGAAGTTGCCTCTGAGGAAGAAGCAGAAGCTGAATCTGAAATTGAAGTTGAACCGGAAGAGGAGGCTGTAGCTGAAGAAGTTCAGCAAGAGAAACCTGCTACACCGGTTTCAACAGCCTTCACACTGGAACAAGTGAGGCAAAACCATAATTCGTTTCGCGGGCCTTTGGGGCAGGGAATCAGTTATCGCAAAAACATTCCAACGGAATGGGATGGACCTTCAGGAACCAATATTCTCTGGAAAGTTCCGGTTCCAAAACATGGCTACAATTCGCCGGTAGTTTGGGGAAATAAGGTATTTGTAACGGGTGCTGACAATCAGAGCCGGGAAGTATATTGCTTTAGTGCCGCCGATGGCAAACTTCTTTGGACAGGCAAGGCCGGTACCATTCCCGGTT
>CAZCPH010000665.1:0-1685 GCA_964500105.1 uncultured Mariniphaga sp.
AATTACAGGCCAGGAGAGCCTGTTCCTCGGGAAGTGGCTTCGTCGCATGGCGAAGACGAGGTGGTTCTTTTCTTTTCAATTATTCTGCTAAAAATTCAACCACCCTCCCACAGGGATAAACCAGCTGGCCGTCTATCGCCGAACGGCCAGCTGACCCCTCCTTAAAAAGGCGGGGAATTGTTCGTAGTGGGATTTTCTTTCTGCTATAATTCTTCTTTATTGCTAAAGTTGCAACGAGCACGAAGTTTTCAGGCTCTTCCCAGCAGTTTCAGCATTCGGGTATGTTCCCACAATGCCCCGAGAAATGTTTTGTTTACATGATACGGCAGTCCGAATTCCTCTGCCTTTTTTTGCACGATTCCGGCAATTTTAGGATAATGAACGTGGCTGATGTTGGGAAACAAATGGTGTTCAACCTGGTAATTGAGACCGCCAATAGCCCACGACAAAACCTTGCTTTTGGGCGCAAAGTTACAGGTGGTGTACAACTGGTGTGCCGCCCAGTTGTAATCCATCGTCCCATTCTCGTCGGGCATTGGATATTCTGATGTCGGCACCACGTGCGCCGTTTGAAAAATGCTGGCCAACACAAGTCCGGCCACAAAATGCATCAGCAGAAACCCGGCTACGGTCCAGTACCAGGCCACCGGAACCGTTAACAGCGGTATTACCAGAAAAATGGTATAGTATGCTATTTTCGAAAGTATTAAATCGCGCATCAGGCTGTTGTATGTTCGCTTTCCGCTGAGTTTAACGCCGGCTTTTTTGTACTTGGCAAACCTTCTGAAATCTTTGGTAATAATCCACGAAATGGTCATCAGGCTGTATAAAAACCAGGCATACAGGTGCTGGTAGCGGTGCATTTTCCTCAGCGGCCGGTGGGGCGACAGGCGCAGAATTTCCGGCGGGGCAATGTCTTCGTCGTGCCCTTCCACGTTGGTAAAACCATGGTGCAGCGTGTTATGCTGGTAGCGCCAGTTGGCCGGGAAACCGCCCAGCAGGTACAACGAATTGCCAAACAGCTTGTTAACGCGGTCATTTTTCGAGAATGAGCCGTGGTTGGCGTCGTGCATGGTGGCCATTCCCACACCCGATTTACCCAGTCCCATCAAAAACCAGCTGACCAGCACCGCCCAAACCGAGGTAAACACCCCGGAAATCATCAGAATCAGCGGCAAAAAATAAAGCAACAACATGAAAATGGTTTTTACAATTATTCGTTTGTCGCCGTAAGGTTCTATATTGTTGGTTTTGAAATAGTCGTTTACTGAAGTTCTTAACTCGGTTAAAAAATCAATTTTGTTTTTTGAATACCTGATCATACTTTTCTTTTTATTGTTTTTCCAAAAATTATTTTTGAACATAACGCACAGCTGAAAAATGCAAACAATTTTTAGCAGGAATTATGCATACAAAAACATGAATCTTCCCGGAAGGTTTAACTGACCCTGATTTTATTTCAAACAAATGCAACGGCCAACCTTCAGGTGCACAAACTTAATCTATAAAACCGTCCGGATAAAAAGAAAGGGACAATCTGGTCTGTTTTTGGGGTAAATCCCTCAACAAAAGTACAAACGACTGCCGGATGTGGTGAGTGGCGTTTGTCCCAGCGCTATAAGAATGTCATCAACACGAATTTTTCTTCCTCTAAGAAGCCTGCCCGACTGCGCGGTCAGTTGTGA
>CAZCPH010000666.1:0-822 GCA_964500105.1 uncultured Mariniphaga sp.
TGAAATAGCCGGAACTGCCGGAGATGCCATTGAAGCATTTGATTTCCTGAACAAACACCGTGTTGACCTGATGTTTCTGGATATCCACATGCCCGAAATGAAAGGAACGGAGCTGATTAAAGCGTTAAAAAATCCGCCTGCAGTTATTTTCACAACCGCTTACCGCGAATATGCACTGGAAGGTTTCGATTTAAACGTGATTGATTATTTGTTGAAACCCATTTCATTCGCACGGTTTATGCAGGCAGTGGAAAAATTCTTTATGCAGCACAGTAATGGCACAACCAGCAGCAGCACCAGTGAAATTTCACTGCACCAGCAGGGAACTAGCGATGAGTGTTTGTACCTGCGGGAAAAAAATATCATTCATAAAATTCCGCTCAATGAAATTGTTTACGCCGAAAGTATGGGCGATAACCTGACCATTTATACCAGCGACCGTGAAATTACCAGCCGGATTACCATTTCGGCTGTGGAAAAACTGTTGCCGGAGAAGGATTTTATTCGAATCCACCGGTCGTTTATTGTTTCGCTGAAACACATCACCAGTTTCAGTCCGGTGAGTGTTTTTATCGGAAAGAAATCGTTTTCCATTGGCACCAGTTACCGCGACAGCGTTTTCGAAAAACTGGACCTGAATGGCGACTTGAAAGCTGGCAATGCGAAACAATAAAAGGAATTAACGCAACAACAAATCACCCGACCTCAGCGAGGTCGAATGTTTATAAAAAACTATTCCGCCACTTTCAAACACATCATCCGGTTTTGATCGCGGATGAGGAGTTTCCCCTGCGAGAGTGCAATGGGCGCCCAGTTTTGTGT
>CAZCPH010000666.1:832-1679 GCA_964500105.1 uncultured Mariniphaga sp.
AAAAGGAAAAATAAAAACTGAAACCGATGAAAAACAAGGAGAAAGTTTACAGCATGTCTTTTGCAAGCGTTTATCCGTTCTATATAGCAAAAACTGAGAAAAAAGGCCGCACAAAAGCCGAAGTGGATGAAATTATATTCTGGCTGACCGGATACAACGAAAAAACGCTGCAACAGCACATTGACAACAATACCGATTTTGAACATTTTTTTTCCGGCGCTCCGCAAATCAATCCAAATGTTTCAAAAATTAAAGGAGTGATTTGCGGCTACCGTGTGGAAGAAATTGATGACAAAATCATTCAACAGGTGCGTTATTTGGATAAACTGGTTGACGAGTTGGCCAAAGGCAAGGCTATGGATAAAATTTTAAGAAAGTAATTCTGCAAAAAATTTATACAGCCGTTTGCCATTTCACAAAATGGCCGGACAAATACGAAATTCAAAGATTTCGGCGATAAACTACATTTAAATAGCTTGTTTAATATCACTTCACAACCTTCAAACACAACATCCGGTTTTGATCGCGAATGAGGAGTTTTCCCTGCGAGAGGGCAATGGGCGCCCAGTTTTGTGTTGAACCACCCACTCTGGCTGCAATTCCTTCGGCTCCCTGTTTGGGTTCGCCCAGCAATTCAGTAGATGCTATTGGTTTGAATTCTTCCGGACTTGGTTCAATCAGGTAGAGTTTTTTTGCGCCATCGGTAGCCAGAATCAACCCGTCGGCATAAATCATGCTGCCTTTGTTAAAATCGGAGTCGCGTTTGGTTTTCCACATAATTTCGCCGTCCATGCTCATGCAGGTCAGCCCGTCGCGTCGGTTGTTGGTGCCGTATTGCGCATAAAAA
>CAZCPH010000667.1:0-1677 GCA_964500105.1 uncultured Mariniphaga sp.
GTTTGCCTACAAAAATTACCCTGAAATCTGGGGTGATTTTTACGATGCCAGCGGCCATGAAGGCACCAACGGCATTCCTGATATTCTGGATGAAATAAAATGGGGACTGCAATGGATGTTGAAAATGAATCCTGCACCGGGTGAAATGTACAACCAGATTGCAGACGACCGCGACCATGTGGGTTTCCGGCTGCCGGTAAACGATCCGGCAGATTACGGTTTGGGAGATCAATACCGCCCGGTTTATTTTGTAACCGGCAAACCACAAGGACTTGCAAAATTTAAAAATACCAGCACCGGCGTTTCGTCCATTGCCGGCAAATTTGCATCCGGTTTTGCACTGGGTGCCCAACTTTTCGGTGAATCAGATCCTGAACTGGCTGAACTGATGCAGCAAAAAGCGCTGGATGCCTTTGATTTTGCGCTTTCCGATACCGGCTACACTCAAACTGCCTGCAATGTGTCGCCTTACTATTACGAGGAAAAAAACTATGCCGACGACCTGCAGCTGGCAGCAACTCAACTTTTCCGGCTTACCAAAGAAGAAAAATTTTTACAGGAAGCCGAATACTGGGGGCGACAGGAACACGTGAGTCCGTGGATTGAAAATGACACCGCCGGGCATTATGAATCGTACCCGTTTGTGAATCTTGGCCACTATTTTATGATACAGAATGGCGTGGAGGAATTTGCCGGTTATTATGAGAAGGGATTACAACTTCTTCAGGAACGCGGGCAAAGTGATCCGTTTTTTTACGGTTTGCCGTTTTTGTGGTGTTCGAACAACCTTGTGGCTGCGGCCATTACGCAGGCCAGGCTTTACCGCGAAAAAACCGGAAATACTTCATTTGCCGAAATGGAAGCTGCCCTGCGCGACTGGCTTTTTGGGTGCAATCCATGGGGAACAGCCATGATTTGTGGTCTTCCGGGTGTGATGAAATTCTGCGTATATAAGAATACGGAGGAAGATTCGCCCATGCTGCCCCATTCGTCGTACACGGTTTTGCTGGGCGGAACAACTCCCGGTGGTCTGGTTGACGGACCCATCGAAGCCCGGCGCCATAAAGGCCAGATTGGAATTGCACTGCAAAACCCAGATGAGTACGCAGCTTTTAACAACGGAAGAGCGATTTACCACGACGATATCGGCGATTATGCTACCAACGAACCTACGATGGATGGTACTGCCAGCCTCAGTTTTTATCTGGCTTCGCTGGAATGTGACGGCAGGAAGGCAGCAGAGAAAACCGGGAACATAAAAGATGATCAGGGTGCTGTAATCCGGTTCAATCCCGAAGAAAAAAATATTTACCTTGCTTTTACTGCCGATACGCAATTTGAAGGTGGAGAGCATGTTCTGCAAGTACTGGAAAAAAACAACATCAAAGGTTCGTTCTTTTTTACCGGGAATTTTTTACGAAATCCGGAGTTTAACAGGATTACCCAAAAAATTGTGGATGAAGGGCATTTTGTTGGAGCACACTCCGACGGGCATTTGCTCTATTGCGACTGGGAAAACCGCGATTCCACCCTGGTTTCCTTCTCTGAATTTGAAACCGACCTGAAAAACAATTTTGCTGAACTGGAGAAATTTGGCGTAAAACCTGCAGAAGCACGATGGTTTATACCGCCCTACGAATGGTACAACAGACAAATTACGGACTGGAGCCGCAATTT
>CAZCPH010000668.1:0-282 GCA_964500105.1 uncultured Mariniphaga sp.
ACCGTCGGCAGTAGCTTCTTTTGCGGCAATCTGAGCTGATTTTTCGATGAGTTCCATATCCCAGCTTGCTGAAATTCCCAGCGGAATGGGAAACGTGGTTTTGTAGCCATGAATGACATCGGAACCAAAAATCATGGGAATTCCAAGCCGGCTCTCATCAACTGCAAGCTTTTGCGCCTGACGTAATTTATCAGGCCCATAAATGCCAAAAATTCCACCTACTTTTCCAGCCTTAACTTTTTCCTCAACATCTTCCCTACCCATAAACACATCAAAATATGT
>CAZCPH010000668.1:292-606 GCA_964500105.1 uncultured Mariniphaga sp.
CCGAACCGGTTAAGATTCCACCGCCCGGGGTCACTAAGTTCAGTTGCCCGATTTTCTCCTGAATGGTCATTTGCGCCATTAAATCGCTGATAAATGTATCCATTTCCGATTTCTGTTCCTGCTTTCCACAGGAAATAAAAACGAAGACAGCAACTGCCAAAAACATTAATTTCTTCATAATGATCTTATTTTATTCAATTTCTATAATTTTTGTTTGTGCCGAAATGCCATTTTCATTAAACGCTTCGATGGTAAAATAATAGGTTGTATTTTTATCCAGATTGCGCATTAGTAATTCGTTGTCATCGTAAATA
>CAZCPH010000668.1:616-1676 GCA_964500105.1 uncultured Mariniphaga sp.
GGGAGCAATTCCCCACCTGATATTGTATCCCTGTGCACCTTTTACCGGGTTCCAGGAGAAAGTGGCATCTCTGCGGTCGGGTTCACGATTTACCGTAAATCCCTTAACCTGTGCCGGTTTTTCGCCGAAACCCAGTCCAAACACCCTGATTTCGGACATCGCCAGATTGGCACCAGGCACTTCAATGTTTTTATAACGGACGAACTTTCCTTCAACTGGCTGAGTGAGCGTAATGTATGCATTTGGCGTGTCTTTCCAGCTATTACTTCGGTCAACCACTGTTTGCCAGTTTTTGCCGTCTTTTGATACCTCGATGGCAAAACGATGCCGCAGGCCATCCACACGCGTGTATATGCCAGTTTCGTGATCGTGGTAATTTAACTGAATTGCATAAATCTTTCCCGGATTCAGCATTTCAATCGTTACCCACTGCTTATCGTCATTGGCTTCTGCCACCCAAAATGATTTCGGACTTTCGTCGGTTAGAAGCCGGGAGATTATTTTACCTTCACTATTTTTTTCCAGAGGCATTTCAGTAATATCATAATCATCGTCGGTTGAAGTACTTTTCCGAATTTGCATTTTTGAGGACGAAACGGTGGTTTTTCCTTTGTACGACAGCAGCATCCAACCGTTATGCTGTCCTGCTTTTGTGGGGTGGCTGGGTGCAAATCGCGGGTAATCGCCGTAATGCGTGTCGGAGTGCATCAAGCCTTCGTCGTCAAAATAAGTCGGGAACATGCACAGGCGGCGCTCCCAGTGCGCGTTGGAAGCCAGAGCCATGGTTGCAAAATGCCAGTACTGTCCGTTGGTTTGCTTCATTGTTACCCCGTGCCCGGCGCCGTTTGTAAATCCTCCGGGCTTAAAACTCATCGGGTTGTTTTTCATGTAGGTAAACGGACCAAGTGGTGTTTCACCAATGTAAACCCCATCGGCATAAACATTAAATTGCGTTCCGGGTGCTGCATACTGTAAATAGTATTTCCCATTGTGCTTTGTCATCGATGCGCCTTCCATGTAACCCTCTTTTAACGTAGGGTGAAAGTTATTCTCGCCAAAA
>CAZCPH010000669.1:0-1662 GCA_964500105.1 uncultured Mariniphaga sp.
TGTAAAGTTTATATGGTTCGCGTAAGTTTCGAACAAAAGCCTTTCCGGAAAATGATGATGAATACTTACGGTGCTACCTGTGTGGCAAGTCCGAGTTTGGAAACCCAGGCTGGAAGAAATATTCTTGAAAAATATCCCGACACACCGGGAAGTTTGGGAATCGCCATTTCAGAAGCCATTGAGGAAGCAGTGACCGATCCGAAAGGAGAAACCCGTTATTCGCTGGGTTCGGTGCTGAACCACGTTATGCTTCACCAAACCATTATTGGACTGGAAGCCAAAAAACAGCTGGCCAAAGTGGGTATTAAAAACCCCGATGTGGTGATTGGCTGCTGTGGTGGCGGAAGCAATTTTGCAGGAATTTCATTTCCGTTTATGTATGATAAAATTCACGGAGCAGACATTCAGGTAATTGGCGCGGAACCTTTTAGCTGCCCCACCCTCACCAAAGCACCGTTTATTTACGACCATGGCGATGTGGCCAAAATGACTCCGTTGCTGCCCATGTACAGTTTAGGGCATTCATTTATACCGGCTCCCATCCACGCCGGCGGACTGCGTTACCACGGAATGGCGCCGCTGGTGAGTGCTGCGCTGCGTGACGGATTGATGGAAGCTCAGGCCATTCACCAAAGCGAATGTTTCGAAGCCGGATTGCTCTTTTCCAAAACCGAAGGCATCATTCCTGCACCCGAAACAACGCATGCCATTGCTGCAGCCATTCGCGAAGCCAAAAAGGCAAAAGAAGAGGGCAAAGAAAAAGTGATTTTGTTCAACTTCAGCGGCCACGGACTAATGGATTTGGTGGGTTACGACAAGTACCTCACAGGGCAACTGAATGATTTCGAATACCCGGAATCGGAAATAGCAAATAACCTGAAAGAGCTGGAAGGTTATCCGCTGCCGAAATAATTGATCTGTAAAACTGCCTGAAAAATGGTCAACCCTTTGCAGTCACCCTGAACTTGTTTCAGGGTCTCCATATTTAAAGCGAGAGATGCTGAAACAAGTTCAGCATGACAGCAAGGAAAGTTTTTCAGGCAGTTTCAATTTAAAAATAGGCAAATACCAGTTCGTCATAAACTTCAGGCAGAATTTTCTCCAAACTTTGCCGGATATCCGGATAAAAGTGCCGAACTCCAATAAGCGATTCATTCAGGGTTTTAATTTCCTGATCAGAAAAAAAATCGCCGGAACAATTTGATTCAATAATTTTTCCTTTTTCAATCTGCAATTCCACTTTCAGCTGTTTCCCTTCAGAAAAAAATTCGTTCTGAAAGGTATATTTGGGTGAATAACCGTAATTCCAGTCCCAGGTACTGAATTTCTCATCCACCAGTTTTTGAATTGCTCGGTTGTCTTTTTCGTTAAGTTCATAAACCGAATTATCTGTATTTTCAAGTTGAACATCCAGTAAAAAAGAGCTGAAATCGTTCACCGTCCAGTTCTTTTTCAGAAAGGGAAGAATATTGGTAACCACACTTCGGTTCGACTGTACTGCTTTTCCGTAATATTTGCCGGGAATCACTTTAATGGCTTGTCCCAGGGTTTCAAGATTTGAACTAAAAAGCAAAGTTCCGTGATGCAACACCCGGTTTTTAAAAACGTGTTCGGCGTTTCCCGAAATCTTTTTCCCTTCCACCAGTAAATCATTTCGGCCCG
>CAZCPH010000670.1:0-253 GCA_964500105.1 uncultured Mariniphaga sp.
GGTCAACAATATCATTGATCAATTGAGAGATAAACTTAAAAGCAGGAAAGATGAATAAGTTATCTTATTTAGAGCAGGGCAGGAAACTCCTTCGCAACATAAGTAACCAGCGCCGGTGGTGTATGAACCACCAGAAAAGCTACCTGGAAACAGATTTTGCTCGTCTCGAACTCAATAATCTGGAAGGCGCTTTAAGCACCATAAAAAGCAGTAAGCAAATGAAACGCTACCTGGAGCGAAAAGAATCCGTTCT
>CAZCPH010000670.1:269-913 GCA_964500105.1 uncultured Mariniphaga sp.
ACCAGAGTAAACTTAGCGAACTCTTGGAAATTAACTTATAAGTGAATTTTATGGAAAATCAAGTAAGATACCATGTAGGAGAACGTCCTTATCATGCCGACTATTTGCAGGGCAAACGTCCCGATCAGCACATTCCGGTAACAACAATTTTTACCTACCTGGCCGGTGCTTTTTTTGGCCTCATGTTTTTTATTGGCCTGTACACCTTCGGCAGCTGGTTGTGGAATTTGTTAACTGCTGCAGCATGAGAGAATTTTTTCGGATTGCACCAACACTGATTGGAATCAGCAGCTTTGAACACAAACTAAAATCTGAATATGAACAATAATCCATGCCTGAATTGCGTCGCTGGTCGGTGGGGTGCCTGCTACCACCTGGAGTATGGCGAATGTATTCACGCAAAAAATAATGGAAAGTTTATGAAAAATTTTTTTCGCATTGGCATCCACCATATTTCGGTGAACTATGCAACCAACTGCATTATTCTCACCGGGCACCAGGAGAACAACTTTGAACTGAAGGTAATAACCGGCAATCCTGCAGAAGTAAAAGTCCTTGATAACTATAAAAAGGAACCCATCTCCGAAGAGCAGTTTATGGAAGAACTGCGATACGTATTAATGCTGGCTGAAACAAAGGCTATG
>CAZCPH010000670.1:923-1287 GCA_964500105.1 uncultured Mariniphaga sp.
AACAGAATTGCGAATCTTCCGGCTGAAAGACGATATCCGGATACTGAAAGTCCACCTGCGGAACGAACAAAATCCCGACAAATACAGCCTGAAAAAAAGCGATGAAAGACGGCAAGCCGATATAAAACGGTTGGAACGCCGGATAGATATGAAAGAATCTGTATTAGAACAACTCCAAAGTAACGAATCGTGAAACAGTATTTTATGGATTTAACATGCTTTATCCCCAAAAACAAAGCACACGAAGCAGCTCAGGAATTTGCCCGGCAATACCACCACTGCCTGATTGATGAAAAAAAGCTGGAGGGATTTCTGAAAACCATGAAAGAGAAGGTGGAAGAGATAAATAAAAAGTTTACCCGGT
>CAZCPH010000670.1:1297-1659 GCA_964500105.1 uncultured Mariniphaga sp.
GTTCAATCAGAGCTTCAATCGAAGGAAATTTCTATTTCAGCATTGAGGAAGTGAAACGGTTTGAATTGTCAAAATCCAGCGGAAGGAACCCGATTTACGATTTGATGGGCGACATGAAAGCTCACTGATAATCTCTCAAAACCAACCAAAAAAATGTAACGCTGTAACCTTATGGCATATATTGACCAAAAAGACATTCTCGACGCCACCAACGGTGGTTTGGATATTATTTTCAGATGTTATCCCCAGGCTCGGGACGCGCAAAACAAAGCCGACAAACGATTTAAAATCCGGCAGGATGAACGCACTCCATCAGCCAGTTTAAAACAGCTGCAGGATGGGGTGTGGGTTTTGTGCCTCGG
>CAZCPH010000671.1:0-443 GCA_964500105.1 uncultured Mariniphaga sp.
GTAATGCGGTCACGTTCGGGTATCATGGCTGTTTCAACAAATTTATGGCCGGTGGTAGGAAAAAGGTATTTTTTGGTGCCGTCGATGCTTTTCTGAACCCGTGTGGGAGCCACCAGACCAACTTCATATTTTTCGGAAAGCTGTTCCCTGACTTTCCTGGAAAGATTGGTCATCTCTTCTATGGACGAAATTCCCTTTTTATACAGCCAGTCAGCTATTTGTCCGGCTGTAAATTTAGGCAGTTCCATTTCTGCTGCAACCTGTTGCAATTCCGTAAGCGTCTTTCCGAAAAGCTTTTGCTTCATTCTGAATAATTTGGCGCAAAGATAAAAAATAGTCAAAAGAAACGACGAAAATCCAGTACCACAACTTTCTGAAAATGAACAATTGTTACAAAAATCCAGCGTAATACAATACCATATATTTTGAAAAATGTCAAAATT
>CAZCPH010000671.1:453-1655 GCA_964500105.1 uncultured Mariniphaga sp.
CTTTACTCGGAACAAGGTTCATTTTCCAATTGCCTGCAATTAAATATTTTCTCAAAAAATTATCCTTAATATTAAAAATTTATCAACGGATAATATACATTTATTTGAAAAATGTCAAAATTTTACTACTTTTTAAGGCCATTTAAAATCAGTCGAAATGAAAACAATTAAAAGCAATAAAAACCATATTCTTTTTGGAATATTCTCGTCGAACCCGGGCACTCCGGTTTCAGGCGTACATTTTTACCTGGAAACCGAGCCGGGCAAAAAACTCATCGCTTTCCAGCAAACCGGTGAATCGGGAAGCGTTACCTTTGCCCATACCGACAAAGGAGTGTATAAAATTTACCTTGAAATCCCCAAACAAAAAGAAAGTTCAGAAAAAAAAGATGCAAGTGTGCCTGCCCATTTCACCGTAGGCTATCACAGCAAAAAAATGTTGCTGTTTTTTCAAAACCCGACGGGTAATTATTTGCTGAAGTTTTCTGAAGTTGAAAAACTGGCAGAAAACAACATCACGCCCATGCACGAAACCGAAAGTGCTGAAAACAATACCCGCATTGCTCTTGGAAAAGTTGAAGTTACAGGAAAATACGGCAAAATTTCGATGAAGCTTTCAGCGCTTTCTGAATCATCCTTTCAAAAGCAAATTAAAAAATACGAACACGATGCCGGCATGGCACTTATTTCGCAATAAAAAACAATTGTCCACAATAAATTTTCTGTCAGCACATCCGTAAATCAGGTTATTTTCAAAAAAAATAACACATATTTGAATCACTAAAAAACAAAATTATGAAATCAATACTTCTCTCAGGCGTTTTCGGCATTATTGCCATCATCGGTTTTCTTTTTACACCGGGCGAACCTGTACCGGGAGCCGAAGTTTTTATAAGACAGGAAGGTAGCAACCAACCGGCTGCTTTTATGCAAACCGGCGACAACGGAAAAGCTACTTTCGCACATCTCACAAGTGGTATTTACCGGATTGAAGTTACCCTTCCGCAACAATCGGGAAAACTTATGCGCGGCCGCGATAATATCAATTGCGAACTTCAGGTAGGTTATCACAGTGGTAAAAAACGTTATTTTTTGCGCGAACCGGAAGGTTTTTTCACGTTTGACTTTTCGAAAATTAAACGGCTCGAAAACAAAGACATTACTCCGGTTTACAATATTTTCTACAATAGCGAAGTGAAAGT
>CAZCPH010000672.1:0-1655 GCA_964500105.1 uncultured Mariniphaga sp.
CCGGCATAGGCGGAGGCGGAGGCCCCATGGGCTGGGAATTCTTCCTCCATTTCGCTGATTTTCAGGTCGTGAGTGGCAATTAAAGCAACAGCTTTCAGCTCCAGCAGTTTGCGAATCAGTTCGCGTGAGCCGTTCAGTTTATCTACCGAATTGGTCCCTTTCAGCATTTCATCAAGGATAACGAAAATCTTTTCGCCGTTTTCCAGGCGGTCGAGCACAGTTTTTATGCGTTTGAGTTCGGCAAAAAAGTACGATTCGTCTTTCAGCAGGTTGTCGGTGGTGCGCATGTTGGTGTAAACTTTCACCGGGCTGAAAACCAGTTTCTCTGCACAAACCGGAGCGCCGGTCCGTCCCAGAATGAAGTTTACACCCACCGTGCGCAGGAAAGTACTTTTGCCAGCCATGTTGGCGCCGGTTACAATCACCGCTTTAGCCCATCCGTTAATGGTAAAATCATTATTTACCCGCTTTCCGGCAGCCAGTAACGGATGCCCCAGTTGTTTGGCCTGCAGTGTGAACCCGCCATCGTGAATTTCGGGGTAAACAAATTCCGGATGGTTATGTGCCAGATTGGCCAGACTGATAAGCGCATCCGTTTCGGCAATCACATCGAGCCACGCCGTCAGTTTTTTCCGGTTGTGCCGGTGCCAGCTCCACAGTCTGTAAACGCAACGCAAGTCCCATAAAAACAGAGAGTTGAAAACCACGGCGATTACAAGGTTTTGCCGGTATTCAAATTGCCCGACCAGTTTTTTCAACCGGCTGAAAATGTGACTTGCTTTATCGGGTTTTCGCACCTTTTTTTGCAAATTCAACAAAAACGGAGCCTGAAAATCCCTTTCTTCAATAAATTCCAGCAGTTGCATGTATTTTCCCAGCAACTCCGATTTCCGGCCAAAAAACTCAAAGTATTCGGAAATTCGCTTAAATGAAAATCCTAAAACGATCCATTGTGTCAAAATCATTATCACCAGCCACAGATTGGAAATCCCCATGAACGCCGGAATCGCTGCTAAAATAGTCAGTAATGGAATGACAATGATTGAAATACGGATTGCAGCAGGCCGGTTCAGTTTTAAATCTGTTTCCGACCAGCGTTTTATTTCCTCGTTCAGTTCCGGAGTTTCCTTAAACAGATGACCGTTGGCCAGAAAATGAAGCCGCCAGTTGGGAATGGCCGAAAGTTCGCGAATGGCTTCCTGTCGCTGTTCAATTTCCGTTTTATTTAGTGGCGGCGCTTTCAGCCAGTTTGCCAATTGCTGTTTTCCGCTTAATGTTGATGTGCGGTTGATAAACTGAAAAACAGAACCTTCGCCAAATAAATCCAGGTCGTAGGAATTGAAATGGGCAGGGTCCAGAAATTCTTTTCCGCCGTCGAAATGATTAAACTGATGTTTCAGCGCGAGCAGTTCATCTTTGGTGATTTTCTTCAGCGCTTCAAATTTCTTTTTTTGTTTTTCAAGTTGAATGTTCTTCTTCACCAAAAAGAAAAAGAGGAACACGAAAAGCAGCGAAGGCAAAACGGTGAGCCAGCCGTTCCACTCCAATACGGCAAAAGGAATAAATATCAGAATGAATGCCACCAGCCGATATAAAGCAAATAGTTTGATTTTTTGGGAAACGGTTTTCAGTTTCGAATTAAAAGTTCCCAGTTT
>CAZCPH010000673.1:0-1650 GCA_964500105.1 uncultured Mariniphaga sp.
CTGCCGGTTTTTTTATTTTCTTATTTCATAGTATCCTTCTCCGATTGCTGAAATCTTAACTGAAGCAGCATCTGCCACATTTTCGAATACATATTCACGACTGTTACTCAAATCGAGCTTTCCGGTAATTTTCACACCACCTAAAAAAGGATCTGCATAGCGAAACCGAACATTGTAATAACGCTCCAGTCTTTTCACCACGCGGCTCAGGTCGGTACTTTCAAATTTAAGCAGGTTCTCTTTCCAAAGGGTGTAGTTTTCAATGTCCACATCCTTGAGTTGAGTTGTTCGTTCTGTTTTGTTAAATGCGGCCAGCTGACCGGGCCTGAGGTCTGTAGTTTCAGAGAATATGCCGGTGTTGTTCTGTTCCAGTCTTACCTTTCCGCTGGTGAGCACGGTTTCGATGATGTTGTCTGAAGGATAGGCAGAAACATTAAATTGTGTGCCCAGCACCCGCACGCGGATGTCGGTGGTTTGCACCACAAACGGTTGTTTCTCGTTGTGTTTTACATTAAAAAATGCTTCACCCACAAGAAATACCTCGCGGTTTTTGTCGGCAAAAAAGTCGGGGTAAATCAACCGGCTGCCGGCGTTCAGAAAAACATGGGTTCCGTCGGGAAGGATAATTTCCGAAGTTCTACCGTAGGGAATTACCAGCTGGTTTATTTGGGGAGTTCCTGATTGAGAAGAAGCAGAAGATTCAATGATGTTGTTGTTCACCACCACCTGACCGTCCTGTTTGTGTTCAATGCGCGAGTTTTCCTCGCTAAGTAAGATGTTTTCACCATCGGGTCTTATCAACCGGGCTTCGTCCGAATGGATGGGCTCTGTTATTTCCTGAGTCTGAAACTGGGGATTAAAATTGTTTTGGCGGTAAAACATTAATGCACCAATGGAGAAAAAGAGGACGGCAACCGCAGCGTATTTCAGGAAACTGCCGATTATTTTGCTTACTTTTCTGCGTTCCTGCTTTTTTTCCACCTGCTTCAGGATTTGAGTAAAAAGCATGATCTTTTCATCCTCTGAAAGTTCTTTATCGGTAGTATGCAATTTTTGCAGGATTCTGCGTGCCAGCTGGATGTTTTCTTTTTCTTTGGGGTTGGAAGCTTCGAACGATTTCCACCATTCGTCCAGTTCGTTTCCCGGGCTGAAAACCCATTGAATGAACCGTTTATCTTCAAGGTATTTGCTGATTCTTTCCATTTAAATTTGATCGTTCTGCTTTAAAAGGACTTTAACCTTTAAAATATGGACAGCTTTTTTAACTTTTTTTTGCAAAAAAAAAATCCGCCCTCGAAAATGAGGGCGGAATCGTGCTAAACTATGAACAATTGGATAAACCGTTTCCGTTTGAATGAAATTAATTTTGTTTTTGGAAAATGTTTAATCCCAGGTTTAAAACTATTTCTCTAAAAGGACATGAGGTAGGAGAATATGGACAGGATTTTTAATTTTTTTGTTTAATGTTGCAGTGCGCTGCACCTTTCGCTTTGTTGCATCGTTCATGGCGCTACAAATATTTTGCGGCTCTGCCGCTGGTTCCCTGCTGTGATGGTCTTGCTGCTACAACTATTTCACGGCTCGGCCGCTGTTTTTTTACGGAATTTAATTTTGTTAAAATTTTTTTTGGCTCTGGTGCTGATTTCAAAT
>CAZCPH010000674.1:0-1647 GCA_964500105.1 uncultured Mariniphaga sp.
GGATACCTCCATGATATCGGCAATATTGTTAATCGTGTTGAACACAGCCAATCCGGTGCGATTATAGCTTTTCGTATTCTGGATCATTTAGGGTTTCCACCGGACGAAATAGGACAGATCGTTACAGCAATCGGTAATCATGACGAAGGGACAGGAATACCGGTCAGTGAACTGGCTGCTGCGCTGATTCTGGCTGATAAGAGTGATGTACGACGCAACCGGGTAAGAAACCAGGATGTATCCGCATTTGATATACATGACAGAGTAAACTATTCTGTGACAAAATCTGAATTGAAGATCAATGAAGTACATACGCTTATCAAGCTGAAGCTTTCCGTTGATACGCATTACAGTTCAGTTATGGATTACTTTGAAATATTCCTTAAACGAATGGTTTTATGTCGAAAAGCAGCGGAAAAACTTGGTCTGCAGTTTAAACTGATGATAAACGAACAGCAATTGATCTGATATATTTTCTTCGCAGGGGCTGCGGCTCCTGCTTTTTCGTTGCGGACATTACATGAATTTTACAAGAGATCGATAATGGATTTGATGTTCAATTGCTACCATTCTTTTGAACGATAAAAAACAGAAGAATGGAGAGTATGTATGGACATTTTTAGTATCCTCAATCTGATAGGAGGTTTAAGCCTGTTCCTGTTTGGAATGTCACTGATGGGACAGGGAAAATTGACGACGAACAGGATCACAGGACTTACGACGGGACTTGGTGTTACTGCTGTGATACAGAGTTCATCAGCAACCACAGTCATGGTCGTTGGTTTTGTCAATTCCGGACTTATGACATTGCGCCAGGCTATCAATGTTATTATGGGGGCTAATGTCGGAACCACGGTAACTGCCTGGATCCTGAGCCTTTCAGGAATAAGTAGCGATAACGTTTTTGTAAAGCTTTTGAAGCCTTCGTCTTTTACCCCGATCCTTGCTCTGATTGGAATCATTTTGTATATGTTTACAAAAGAGTCTAAGAAGCGGGATACGGGAATGATTCTCTTGGGCTTTGCCACATTGATGTTTGGAATGGAAGCCATGTCAGGAGCCGTATCAGGACTGCGTGATCTTCCGGAGTTCCAGAATATGTTTGTTGCGTTTACAAATCCCGTGCTTGGAGTATTGGCAGGAGCGATTCTGACAGCGATTATTCAGTCCAGTTCCGCCTCTGTCGGTATATTACAGGCGCTTGCATCAACCGGGGCAGTGACATATGGCGCAGCAATCCCGATTATCATGGGGCAGAATATAGGAACCTGTATTACAGCCATCATTTCAGCTGTAGGAGCCAACAAAAATGCAAAGCGTGCAGCATTGGTACATCTGAGTTTCAATGTGATAGGAACAGTTGTCTGGTTGTCGATATTCTGCATAGTGAAGGCTGTGGCAGTTCCGGCTATCCTTGGAGAATCAGCAAGTTTGATGGGTATAGCTGTATGTCATTCGGCTTTTAATATCCTGTGCACAATGTTGATGCTTCCGCTTGCAGGTATGCTTGAAAAAATGGTAAAAAAGATGATCCCCGATAATGAAGTAATTGAACAGACAGAGGAATTGGACTCTCGTCTGCTGGGGAGCCCTTCTCTTGCACTTGAAAGATGTGGTCAGGTTCTTGATTCAATGGCTGGAATAGCT
>CAZCPH010000675.1:0-1643 GCA_964500105.1 uncultured Mariniphaga sp.
GGTCGATTGTGGCATTTAATGCCGGAGCCGGCGAAAAAATGTGGACAATTGACGGGGAACCGGCTACTTATTCGTCGCCTGTTTTGATGAAAATTGGCAATGAAAAAGTTATTACTGTTCAAACCGAAACCGATTTGCTGGGCGTTTCCCTGGACGGAGCAGTTTTATGGCGGATTCCCACTCCCGGCGAGCGCAGGTTTTACAACTCGTCCACACCAATTGTTGACGGGCAGCACATTTTTGTTGCCGGGCAGGGTGTTGGAACAAAATCTTTTAAAATTGAAAAATCGGGCGATGAATATACCTGGACTGAGAACTGGCACAACCCGGAGTTCGGTGTTTCTTTCAATACTCCTGTTTTAAAGGATGGATTTTTATATGGACATGAAGGCCGCCTTGGAAAATTGTTTTGTCTGAATGCGGCAACTGGTGAAACAGCCTGGGCTGATACCATTGCACACAACCGTTTTGTCTCGACGCTCGATTTGGGAAATGAAATACTTTCGTTAACGGGCAAGGGCGATATTCTTGTCTATGAACCAAACCCTGAAAAATATGTGGAAAAGGCAGTTTACAAAGTTTCAGCAACCGATGTTTATGCTCATCCACTGGTTTCCGGGAAAAGGATTTACACGAAAGATAAAGAAAACCTGACCTGCTGGGAAGTTCAATAAACTTTACAGGCTTCTTAATGCGCCAACAATAATGAAAAATCCCAGAAGCCCGGTCAAAGCCGTAAGAATGATCAGTAAATTTTTGCCTTTACGGTTTTTCCATTCCAGAAAAAATGTTGGAACAGCCAGCAACCCGGAAAACAGAAAAGCAAAATAAGCGGGTAAAAGTTGTGCAACAAACGGAATATCTTCCATGGTTTCTTCTTCCATCTCTTCGTTGATTAGTTCCTCAGGTGTTAAAAAACCGCTGGCAGAAAAACTTCCGTTAAGCAGGGAATACAACGCGAATAATCCCAAAAGAAAGAAAATAACCGGCCCCAGCAACCGGAATGTTTTTTTGTGCTCAACCCAGCCGTAAACGCTGGCAATAATTCCTGCAAAAACAAACCACTGCGGAATGGTGTATAAAATGGTATCCTGGTTCATTGTAAATTAATTTGAAACAAAGTTGGCGATTTTTCCTTAATCCCGGAAGCTTTGCCGCAAAAGGGCTTTTATTTTTAATTTTGTTGGTTGTTAAAACGGCAATATGGAGAAGAAACTGGAAGTAAATCCAAAGGCAAAAGCACTTATATTCGATCTGGACGGCACCCTGGCAGACACCATGCCGGTGCATTTTTGGGCATATAAAAATATTCTTTCTGAATATGGTATTGATTTTACTCCGGAGTTATTTGCAACACTGGCCGGAATTCCTGCTGTGGATACCATCAGAAAACTGAATGAGTTGTTTGGCACCAAAATGAATCCGGAGGAAATCGGGCATTTCAAAGAGGCGGAGTACGAAAAAATAATGCACAAAATGAAACCGGTTGAGCCTGTGGTTGAGCTGATGAAAGAATATCACGGAAAACTTCCCATGGCTGTTGGAACCGGCGGATACAAAAGGCTGGCATGGAAAACAATGAGAATTCTTGGCCTGGATAACTATTTTGACATATTGGTTTCAACTGATGACATTTCGCATCC
>CAZCPH010000676.1:0-1637 GCA_964500105.1 uncultured Mariniphaga sp.
AAAAATTCTGAAGTCCGGCAGAATCTTCGGCTGCGAACTTCCAGATTTTTTCTTCCATAATATTGAACAGCAGCAAACCGTCGTGGTATTCCTGCATCAAATACCTGAATTCAGGGTATTTTTCTTCCAGGCGTGAATCTTCGTAAGCAATGATTTCCGCATCTGCCCATTCATTAAAATGACTGGTATATTTTCCTTCTGAAATGTTCTGTTCCTGAAGATAGGTGTTGTAATCTTTCAGTTCATATTTTTTTTCGCTGAAAGAAAAAAGCGGAAGATTTTCGGCACCTGGTTCATTCACAGTTTGCGAACTTATTTTCAGAAGATTTTCTTTGAATTCTTCGTAACCGTATTCATTTTTTAATTTCTCAATAAATACTTTCCGGGTGCTGTTGCTACGTTCGGGATCGCGTTTTATTCGCGCTTCAATGTCGGGCCGCACTTCTTCAAACGAAGGAACAGGTTTTTGTCCTGTTTTTTTAATGATGTGATAGCCAAAAGCTGTTTCCACGGGTTTGGAAATATCGCCAATGTTTTTCAGCGAGAAGGCCGGTTCCGAAAATTCCGGTATCATTTGTCCGGCCGAGAACCAGGGCATTTGACCACCCTGAGCTCCCGAGCGTTTGTCGTCGGAATGTTTTTGGGCCATTTCGGCAAAATCGGCTCCGTTCAGAACAGCGTTGTATATGGAATCAATCTCATTTTTTAACCGGGTTTTATCGAAATCAGGCTGTTGCGGAAACATTTTCATAATGTGTGAAACCTGAATCTGTCCCTGGTTTTCGCGCAAATCGTTCACCTGCACAAGATGATAACCAAAGGAAGACCGCACCGGTTCGGAGATTTCTCCAACGGGTGTTGTGAACGCAGCATTTTCGAAAGCGGTAACCATTTGAAAAGCGGTGAAATATCCCAGGTTTCCGCGATTGGTTTTTGCTGAGGGGTCTTCACTGTATTCCACTGCCGCATCGTGAAAATCGCGGCCATTCAAAATTTCCTGCCTTACCGATTTAGCTTTTGCCAATACTGTTTTTTCCTGCTCCTGAGTTGCATTTTCAGGTAGTCTGAAAAGAATGTGGCTGGCATTCACCTCGTTTTTCATGCGCCGGTATAGTTCCGAAACAAGTTTTTCGTCGTACTGCATATCGGTGAGGTAAGGTGCTGCGAGTTCTTTCCGGTAACCTGCCAGTTCTTCCCTGAACGCTTTGCTGGTATCCATTTTCAGGTTCATGGCTTCTGTCACTTTCAGCTTGAAGTCGATGTACATTTCCAGATAATCCTTTGGCGATTTTATATCAGACTGTTCCAAAAGATTCTGATTGTTTTTCCGGTAAATGCGTTCGAACTCCTGACGGGTTATTTCCGTATTGTCAATGGTTATCAGTACCTCGTTTTTTTGGGCATTAACCGGTAAAAACCAGGAAAATACAGACAGCAAAACAAGTGTTAAAATCAAATTCTTCATACAAAAAAGCTTTTTAACGGCTGCTGTAGTTTGGTGCTTCACGGGTAATGGAAACATCGTGAGGATGGCTTTCCTGTACCCCGGCGTTGGTAATTTTTGTGAATTTTGCCTGTTGTAATTGTTCGATATTAATGGCGCCGCAATAGCCCATTCCTGCGCGTAAACCTCCAAG
>CAZCPH010000677.1:0-1635 GCA_964500105.1 uncultured Mariniphaga sp.
TTGCTGGCCTTCTGTGGTGTGGTAAACCTCGGGATGAAACTGGATGGCCCAGGTTTGCTCATCGTCAATTTTATACGCAGCAAAATCAACATCTTCTGTTGACGCCACCACTTTATAATTTTTGGGTAGTTTAACAATGGTATCGCCGTGCGACATCCACACCTGACTGTGTGGTGTTACGCTTTTGAACAATTGACAGTCATGGTCAATAAAACCCAGTTTTGCCCTTCCGTATTCCCTTGAATCGGAGGGAGCAACTTCTCCCCCGAAAAAATGAGCCATATATTGCGCACCATAGCAAATGCCCAAAACCGGAATTTTTCCTTTAAAACCGGAAAGATCTGGTTTCGGAGCTTCTTCGTCGCGCACCGAATAGGGGCTGCCGGAAAGGATGACTCCTTTTACCGTTTCGTCAACTTCCGGATAGTGATTAAACGGGTGAATCTCACAGTAAATGTTCAGCTCGCGAATTTTACGGCCTATCAACTGAGTGTATTGTGACCCGAAATCCAGAATCAGTATTTTCTCCTGCATGAATTTTTTTTTAATGATTGCCTTTGCTTCAAGTCACAAAAGTAAAAATTACACAGTAAAAACGGTTGTTTTGTTTTCTGAAAGAATTCAAAATTAATTTGAAATATAATCGTTAACACAAAAGGGATGACCAATATTTGTTATTTTTGAACCAATTTTTTAAGGAATTCAGATGAAAAATGCACAATATATCCTTGTATTTCTTTTGTTTGCCGGATTTTTTTACGAATCCGGTGCGCAGCAGATAAAGGAAAATGAAGTTGTTGTTATTCAGGGCGAAAAGTTTATTATGCACCAGGTTCGTACCGGCGAAACCTTGTTTTCCATTACAAGGCAATATAAAACGGACCGCCCGACTCTGGAAAAATTCAATCCACAGATTTCAGAAGGATTAAAAATTGGCGATATATTAAAAATTCCTTATCGCGATGATGTTGATTTTCAGGGCATTCCCGCGACATCGAAGGGCGATCCTGCGCGGTTTGAGTATTATACCATTACTTCGCGTACCCAGACTCCTTATTTTATTGCGAAGGAGTTTGGTGTTACCGTAGAGGAGATTTATGCATACAATCCGGAGGTAAGCCGGTTTAAAAAAGGAACCAGGCTGAGGATACCCGTTTGGGAACCGACCAAGCCAATGGCAACTGTTGATGTATCTGAACAGCAGGTAAGCCAGGTGCAGGAAGAGAAGGAACGGGAACTGATAATGCACGAAGTAAAACCGGGTGAAACCCTGTATTCAATTTCAAGGAAATATAACATTTCAGAAAGCGAAATACTGTTTTTTAATCCGGGAGCCAGGGAGCTAAAAGCAGGGAGTGTTATTTATTTGCCAAAAGCACAAAGCGGGCCTGAATTCAGGACACCGTCTGATAAAATAGCAAATACTGTTGACGAAACATTAACTGCACCGCTGGCTGGAGGTGGCCGTTATTTTGAACACGTTATTGTTTCGGGGGAAACGCTTTGGTCGCTTACACAAAAATACAATGTTACAGAAGAAGAATTGAAACAGCTGAATCCCGTTTTGGAAACCGGGTTTTCTGCCGGGGTAAAGCTGAAAATTCCGGTAAGGGAATCGGCACTGAGCAATGCTGA
>CAZCPH010000678.1:0-1623 GCA_964500105.1 uncultured Mariniphaga sp.
TTTAGGGCAAAGGTAAAATTTTAAAATTTCCGATGTTTTAAATTTTGCTAAATTTAAATTGCGAAATCCATATCAATAGTGGATAGACGGAATGCGTTCAACAATTTCATTGAATGGCGGGATTTCGCCATTGGCCACTTCGTAGATTTTTGAGTGACTTTTGATGGCTGCATCCGTCAGTTCCTTGTAGGGCCGGTTGCAAATGTCCATAAAACCAATGTTGTAGTTTTCTCCGTCAAACCTTCCGAAAATTGGCTGATCGAGCCATTGGAAGTAGTGGATACCTATCAGTTCCGGCCGGGCCAATCCTTGCTCCAGGTAGTAACGATAAGCTTTCCCTCGCTCTTCCTGCGTTAGGGCGCCCTGAATTCCTGTTGCCGGCAATCCGCGGTCGGTAGCGCCAAAATGGAATTCGCCAATCATCACCGGCTTCCCGCTGATACGCGCAATTTCAGCAGTCTCGGGCGGCCCCGGGTTTCCGTATCCGTTAATGGAAAACACATCGAACCGGTCACCGGCTTTGTACAGCAGATCAGAGCTTATCCAGGCATAACGCATGCCCAGGTTCAGGTGGTCGGGGTCCACTTTTTCCACTTCATCACACGGCACATCCACGTATTGTTTTACCAGAATTTCTGAGAATTTCCAGAAGTCCTCTTTTGCTTTTTCCGAAGGATATTCATTAAATGTTTCGCGTGTCGATGCTTCAAAACTCTCCAGTTGCAGATTCCAGCTATTGTTGAAATCTTCAATATTCGGGTATTGGGTGGAAAGCCAGCGGGCAAAAGTGTGTTTTGATTCTGAAAGCTGTGGCGTGGCGAACATTTCGAAGGCAATGTCGTGAGCGCCAAATGCCCAGTGGGGTTCGTTGCGCAGAAAATAACCGATGAGGTACGGGTCGCCTTTGAATGCTTCCAACTGACTGGCAAACCGTTTGGCATTTTCCAGGTATTCAGCAGCAAATACATCCGGAAAATCACGGAACAATTTCACTTCGGTGGAAGGGAATCCGTTGAGCGGTAAAACGTAGGGAATTTCTGCTCTTCGGGCGTAGTCGATATCCGACCAGTTGGCAATGGTATTCAACCTGAATTCCCTGATTTGCCCCGACGTTATGGTTTCCCACTTTTCGCGCCAGCTTTCCCCGAAAACCCGCATGAAGTTGGTTTTGTAATAATCCAGCAACACCATTTCGCCGCGTCCTGAAAAAGCGTTTTTTAAAACCGGGTCATTTTTGTCGGGAATCCATTCCAGTAAATCTTCCTGGCCCGAAATTACACCTGTGGCATTACTTCCAATGCAGTCAACCCCAACCGAAACGAAAGCATATCCTTCCGGATCGACCAGCCACCAGCGGGTTCCGTCGTGATGGGTATGGAAAAATCCGGTGGCTTCAAATTGTTTATTTGCTCCAGTTTTCAGGAAATGAAGAGGTGGTGGCATTTTCCAGTTGCGATTCCAGCAGGTTTTTCAGGTCTTCTTCGCCGGTTGTTTTTCCCGGCCAGTTTTTGGCTGTCCACTGGCCGAATTCATCAACAACCGGTTTTTCGGGTGCCGGAAAAGGTTCAGGTAACTCGTTGGTGAGGTAAACGGCAGCTACCTCAAATTCAGGCAAAAAATGGG
>CAZCPH010000679.1:0-1615 GCA_964500105.1 uncultured Mariniphaga sp.
GTTACATACGGAAACAATCGACCAATCAACCCTGGAGTTATTAAAAAAACTTCAGCAAAAGAAATATCTAAAGGATTTTTTTCTTGTTGGAGGAACAGCTTTGGCCTTGCTTTACGGTCACCGAAAATCAATCGACATTGTTCTGTTTTCTGATTTTAGTTTTGATTCGGGAAAGCTACTGGAAAATTTATCATCCGATTTCCAGTTCCAACTTTTTTTCTCTGCTGAAAATACAATTAAAGGAAGTATAAACGGAATTCAGGTTGATTTTATCGCCCACAGATATCCGTTGATTGGACAGTCATTAAGAGTAGATGGAATTTCAATTTTAGCAGTTGAAGACATTGCTGCAATGAAACTTAATGCTATTGCTGTTAGTGGCCAGCGGGTTAAGGATTTTATCGATTTGTATTTTTTGCTTGATAGTTTTACCCTGTCAGAATTAATTTCCTTTTATAAACAAAAGTATGCTCAATATAACGAGGTAAATGTTTTAAAAAGCATTACATGGTTTAATGATGTAGTGATGGAAGACTGGCCTGTTGTTCTGAAAGATAAAAACCTCAAATGGGAAGATGTAAAAGACCGAATTGTTAAAGAGACAGAAAATTATTTAAAACAGATATAGTTATTTTTAATGAAAGTTGCACTGGCACAATTGAATTACATCATTGGCGATTTTGAAGGAAATGCTGCCAAAATAATGGAACACATCGGAAAGGCAAAAAATGCAGGCGCCGACCTGGTTGTTTTTTCGGAGCTTTCGGTAACCGGCTATTACCCGCATGATTTACTGGAAAAGAAGGAGTTCATTCGTAGAGCCGAAGAAACCGTTTTAAAAATAGCCGGCTCTTGTAAAGGCATTGCTGCTGTTGTTGGTGCTCCGCGCATTAACGAAAATGAGCAGGGTAAAACGTTGTTCAATTCAGCCTTCTTTTTGGCCGAAGGGAAAATTAAGTCAATCCACAATAAAACGCTGCTTCCCACTTACGACATTTTTGATGAATACCGCCATTTTGAACCCAACTCCGATTTTCATCTGGTGGAATTTAAAGGCGAGCGCATTGCAGTTACCATTTGCGAAGATTTGTGGGACGAACAACCCACGGCCAACGAATTTGGTAAAAACAAACTGTACCGGGTTTCGCCCATGGAAGAACTGGCCAGACTACAGCCTGATTTTGTGGTAAATATTTCTGCTTCGCCCTTTTCGTACAACCAGGAAAACTGGCGGAAAGATGTGCTGGTAAAAAAGGCAAAGAAATATAAACTTCCCGTATTCTATGTAAACCAAACCGGGGCACAAGCCGAACTAATTTTCGACGGAGGCTCGGTTTTTATCAATAAACACGGTGAAATTGTAAAGGAACTGAACTATTTTGAAGAAGATTTTCTGGTGGTTGACACACAAAATCCGGGTGAATTCCGACTTCAGTCCAAAACCAGTCGTATTGAAAAAATCCATGACGCACTTGTTTTGGGGATTCGTGATTATTTCGGGAAAAATGGATTTAAGCAGGCAACCCTCGGACTTTCCGGTGGTATTGATTCTGCCGTAACTGCTGTTTTGGCGGTTCGTGCTTTAGGGTCGGAAAATGTACGCGTGTTGCTGTTG
>CAZCPH010000680.1:0-1609 GCA_964500105.1 uncultured Mariniphaga sp.
GCACTTTGCTTTTGTGGTAAATTTCCGACTCGGGTGAGTTGAGGTACTTGGCCGCTTTGGGGTCGTCTTTCAGTATGCGACCGCCAAAGGCGATTACCCGTCCGGCCAGATTGTGAATGGGAAACATTACACGGCCAGCAAACCGGTCACGCACCCAGTCGTCGCGTTTTATGGAAAGCCCGGTTTTTTCGAGGAACTCCATTTTATAGCCCTGCTTTTGAGCGGCTTCGGTAAACGGTGCTTTGCCATCGGGTGAATAGCCCACCTCAAATTTTTTCAGGATGTCGTCGCGGAAACTCCGTTCGCGGAAATAGCTCAGGCCAATGGTGCGGCCTTCGTTTTCTTCCCACAGGCTGCGGGTAAAATATTTTTGGGCGAAAGCCGACACAATCATCAGGCTTTCGCGTTCGTCTTTCAGTTGTTTCTGTTCTTCGGTCTCCTCTTCTTCCACCACCTCGATGTTGTACTTGCGGGCGAGCCATTTCAGTGCTTCGGGGTAGCTCAGGCTCTCGTGCTCCATGATGAAATTCACGGAGTTACCTCCTTTACCGCATCCGAAACACTTAAAAATACCTTTGGCCGGTGAAACGGTAAACGATGGTGTTTTTTCGTTATGAAACGGGCATAAACCCAGCATGTTAACCCCACGCCGGCGTAAGGTCACAAATTCGGAAACCACGTCGGTAATGTCCGCCGCATCCAGAATACGTTGTATGGTGGAATGATCAATCACGGGTACAAATGTAGGGATTTTGGGTGGAGAAGTTTTAGTTTTTCCGTTATCTTTAAACCGGAAACATTTCAACCATGAAGAAAAAACTGGTTATACTTTCAGGTGCCGGAATCAGTCAGGAGAGTGGACTGAAAACTTTCCGCGATATGGGCGGACTTTGGGAACAATACGATGTTACCGAAGTGGCCAGCCCCGAAGCGTGGCGGAAAAACCCTGAACTGGTGCTTCGTTTTTACAATGAACGGCGCAAACAGCTTTGGGAGGCCAAACCCAACGATGGTCATACTGGCATTGCCGAACTGGAGCAATGGTTCGATGTGGAAGTGATTACCCAAAATGTAGACGATTTGCATGAACAGGCCGGAAGCACCAACGTTTTACATCTGCACGGCGAACTGCGCAAAGCCCGCAGCACAACTGATTCCGGTTTGGTTTACACATTGAAACACTGGGAGCTGAAAATGGGTGATACCTGCGGGAAAGGCAGCCAGTTACGGCCGCATATTGTTTGGTTTGGTGAGGCGGTTACAGAAATTGAAAAGGCAGTGGAAATTGTTCAGAAAGCTGATATATTTGTTGTTGTGGGTACAGCGCTGGTGGTTTACCCGGCAGCAGGACTGGTTCACTACATCAGGCAGGGAACTCCGGTTTTTGTAATCGATCCGCAGAAGCCAGAAGCTATTATGGATGGTGTGGAGTTCATTCAGGAAAAGGCCGGCAAGGGTGTTGAAATTTTAAAAACGAAACTTGAAAAATTGAGATAATATGACAAAGAAAATACTTCTTCCGATGTTGATGCTGTTTTTGGTGCAATTGTCTTTTGCTCAGCGTTTTGAAGGTGGTCTGATTGCAGGGTTCAATGCCACGCAGGTGGAA
>CAZCPH010000681.1:0-1605 GCA_964500105.1 uncultured Mariniphaga sp.
CCTCCGACAAGAAAAAATCCATCAAGGTACTTTCTGCTTTGAAGTTTTTTTAATAACCCCAGGGTTGATTGGTCGATTGTTTCCGTATGTAACATTTAAATTCGTTAATTGGAACTTGTAAAAGCAGCGAAAGAAAATTAAGTGTTTTGGGGTCAATATAATTCAGGCTACAAACCGTTTTTTTTACCTTTTCTTTTCCATAATGCCTAAATATTAATTTTATTTCCCAGAGGTTCCCTAAATTCATTACCCGTTCAATAATTATCCTTTTTGATTTATTCTCATCCAGTGAATCAGGATCAATGTCCCAAAAATAGGTTTTATTGAGTTTTTCAAGTAATTCCGGCATTGTTCATTTTTTATCAAAAATACAAAAATATGCAGTAAATAACTATTTCATAAATGGCTATCTGCTATTTTTGATTCAAATTTGCAATAAAATAAAAACCAGCTCGTATTGAAAGAGAAATATTATGAAAGAGGAATTTCAACATCATTTTAATAGAAACATGGATAAATCCCCCGTCTCATTATCATTCGACACCCCCTTTAAAAAAGGGGGATTCTCCCGATATAGCTTTGGTTTGCACAAAGTAACTTATGCTCTTTACACCCTCTTTTTTATTATTCTGATATTTTTTTCTTCCTGCAACCGCAATCCGCTGAAAGTGGATATTTCGGGAATTGAAACTGAAGTTGAAGTTGTACGTTTCGACCAGGAACTTTTTGATTTACCAATGCAGGATACATTAGCAGAACTATCAGCGCTTCGAAATAAATATCCTGATTTTTTTGATCTGTTTACCTGGAAAGTGATAGGCGTTGGCGGAATTGAAGAAGAACACTTCCCAAAAATTATGGGAGAATTCCTAACCGATACCATGATTCTGAATGTGAAAATGCTGGTGGAAAAAGAGTTTTCCAATTTCGAAAAAACAGAAGAAGACCTTGTTGAAGCGTTCAAATATTTTCAGTACCATTTTCCCGAAAAAGAATTGCCCACCGTTTTTACTACTATTTCGGGTTTTAACCAATCGGTTTTCACTGCTGAAGGATTAATCGGCGTTAGTCTTGATAAATACCTGGGCCGCGAATGCAGTTATTATAAGCAGCTCAGCAATGTTCCGCTGTACAAAATAAAAAACATGCATCCCGAAAAACTGGTATCAGATGTGGCGTATGCATGGGGAATGACCGAATTTGACGAACTGGGATCTGCAACCACTGTACTCGACCATATTGTCCACCAGGGAAAACTGATGTATTTTGTGGATGCTTTACTTCCTGAAATGCACGATTCGCTGAAAATTGGCTACACCGCAGAACAGCTGCAATGGTGCAAAAACAATGAACCGCAGATGTGGAATTTTCTGGTGGAAAAGAAAATGCTGTACTCCAACAAACGAATGGACATTATGCGTTTTATTAATGATGGACCCTATACAACAGGTTTTCCCACCGAATCACCCGGGAAAAGCGGCGTTTGGATTGGCTGGCAGATTGTTCGCCAGTACATGAAAAAACACAAGGAAGTTACGGTTTCGGAACTGATGAAAAACACCAACTACCAGCAGATTTTAAATGATTCGGGGTATTATCCGGAAT
>CAZCPH010000682.1:0-1599 GCA_964500105.1 uncultured Mariniphaga sp.
TGCAAAAAGTGCAACATAGTTCAGGTGACATTACCGAATGGCTCGACTGGTTTTTACATTGCCTCAAAAATGCGATGCTCGCCACCGAAAACACCACACAAAAAATATTACGCAAAGCGGAGTTTTGGAAAATTCATGAACATACTCCCATCAACGAACGTCAACGCCTGATACTCAACAAACTCTTTGACGATTTTGAAGGAAAACTACAAACCTCAAAATGGGCTAGAATGGCCAAAACTTCTACCGATACCGCTTTACGGGACATAAAAGACTTGGTAGAAAAAGGCATCTTGCAACAAACTGACGAAAGAGGACGAAACGCAAACTACGAATTAGTAGATTTTAAGTCAGAATAACTACTGGCTATAATCGTGTGTAAGTAATGGCCGGGGTTGTGTTAATACATAGTTCAATTTACCAATAAAAGCATTCCTTGATTGAAAAAGATTATGTAGTTTTGTATCCAGGTGAATACAATGGAAGATGTACTTAATAGAAAAAGCAGATGAGTTTGATGAGTGGCTGAGAAAGCTGAAAGAAATAAAATGGATACTACAAAATTTGACATTGCGGATTATTTGGATAGCAAGGAAATGGTTGCAGAGTATCTCAATACTGTTCTAGAGGAAGGTAACGCCTCAGATGTAATCGCTGCAATTGGGTATATTGCAAAATCGATAGGAATGACTAAAATTGCAGAGGAAACCGGCCTTAGCCGACCAAGTTTATACAAAGCTTTGTCCGATGGAGCCAAACCTCAATTTGAAACAATAATGAAAGTTTTAAAAGCGATTGGAGGTCAAATAAATGTAACTCCGGTTTCAGGTTAGGGAATTCGCGTCCTCTCATTCCTCCGCCCCCGGATTTTCCTCAATCATTTTCAGGGCTTCTTCCACAAAAATATCGCCGGTAAATTCACCCAGCGAAGTGCGGCTGATGTAGTTGTACCGCTCAAAACTGTTGAAGTCTTCCTTTACCATGATGTAGCCGAACGCATCATTGGTGAGGCCGAACAGAAAGGGCTGGCTGGTTTTCATGTTTCGTTTCAGGTAAAAGCCGATGTTGGGCAGCGCTTCGCCGGGAATGGTGAGCACCTGTGCCTTGCCAATGTTCAGCAGGTTCAGCCGGGTTGAAATGATACTGAAATCGCCTTTTTGACTGGCAGGGTTTAAAACCGGAGAGTGTTTAAATACCCATCGCATTTCTTCCGATTCGATAGGAAACTCGACTGTTTTTGAGGTGCAGAACAATTCAGGATTTTCCTGGAGCGGGGCCGGTTCAATAATTCGGAGCGCTTCGTCGGCCATGAGTTGTCCAATGCGGATACATTCAGCCCAGTCGCTGGCTTCCTGTCCGTTTTCGCGGCGGTTGTCGGCAGTAACCATGCCGCCCTGCGCGCTGTTCATAAAAAGTGCAATTCCGCCTGTTTTCGCTTCAATCCGTTCGTATAACGGACCGCATAAATCGGGACTGATGAGTTTACGTTTGGTCCCCAGAATTTCGGGATGCGTGGCATAATTTACCAGTGTGGCAATGGTTTTTCCTTTGTTTTCGCCCGACGTGGCGATGGCCTGGATTATACCGTAGCGCGGATCG
>CAZCPH010000683.1:0-1587 GCA_964500105.1 uncultured Mariniphaga sp.
GCAAACTCGTACATGCGGTCGAAAGCCACACGTGCCTCCTGTAACTGGATATTTGCCATGGCAATATTTATAACCGATGCGCCCAAACTGCCAACCAAAGTAATAATGGCCATCATTTGCCCCAATAAAAGTTGCTCCTGTAAAACGAGCCAGGCAGTCCACGAAATGATTCCGGTTAAAAGCAAAGCGCTCCCCGCTGTTATCCAAAGGTTCATTTTTGCGCCCAACAATCCCAGGCCAAAGACTTTTAGCATGAAGAAACCATAAACCACATTCACAACTTTGGCAAATAAATTTTCGCGATTAAACGTTTTAATGGTTTTAATTCCATTAATAGTATCGATGTATTTGCTTTCGGTGGCGGCGTAGCTTTGCATCACTTCGCGCTGAGCAACAATTACCTTTTTATTGTAATGCCATGCAAGCAGGCTAAAAACCGGAATGGACAACAAACTGAACAATCCGGTTGAAATGGAATAAAAAAAAATAAAACCTGAGGAAATCATTACCACAAGCACATCGATTACAATCTGACTGGTCATATAAACTACCACTTTTTGGATACGACTTGTATCGTTCATCCGGGCAACCATGTCACCCGTTGAGGTACTGTCGAAAAAGGGTTTAGGCAAAAAAAGCAGTTTCCCAAAAAAGTTGGAGATTAACCGTGTGTTCATTTCTTTGCTTTGGCGGATAAGGAATATGCTACGTACATAGCTGATTAACGCCTTGGCTAAAAGGATAATGCCAAATATAACCACACCAAAAATCAAATTGCGGATGTTTTTTTCTGGTAAAATGTTGTCAATTAGCTTTTGCGAAAAAATGGCCGTTGCCAGCCCCAATACCGAAATAACGATACCCAGAAAAGCGGCAATCCCCAAAACCGGGTAATCAGGCTTTAACAACTGCAAAAACCAGGTACGTTTGTTTTTCGAGTCGCTTTTCCGGGTAACAAAATTTTTTCCGGGGGTAAGTTTAAGCATGGATCTGCTTTTCCAAACAGCGGCCAGTTCTTCTTCTCTGTAATATTCAATACCGCTTGCCGAATCGCCAATAATAAATGTACTGTTTTCAAAGCCGTAACAAACCACAAAATGCTCCAGGGTTTTATCTTTTACTACGTGTAAAATTACCGGTTCGGTTAATTCTTTCAGGTTCTCAATACCCGCTTCGTATCCACCCACCTCGAACCCAATTTTTTGTGCCGCCTGGTACAAGCCCAGCAGACTGGTCCCGTTCAGGGTTGTACCACTTTCTTCACGCAGCTTTTCCTGGGTAGTTTCGCCGCCGTGGTATTTTACAACCGAAGCCAGGCAAGCTAGTCCACAATAAAACTGGCTGTGTTGCCTGGTAAAGGATTTATTAATTTTGTTTATATTCAATTTGGGAATCATTCTGTTTAACATTTTTCATGACAACTTCTTTTTTGGCAACTTCTCTGTTTTTCCTTGTCTTTGTAGAAATACTATCTGTAATCAAGAAGGAGAGAAATATCCCTAAATAAAAAAACAGCTTTGCCATGAGATTAAGTTTAATGATTTAAATTCATTTAGTAAATCAAAAAGTTCTATCCACAATTCTTTG
>CAZCPH010000684.1:0-1585 GCA_964500105.1 uncultured Mariniphaga sp.
GTCGCCATTGGTGTAAACAAATACCGGAACTTTTTTGCCTTCGTAACCTTCCCAATTCCAGTGGGGCAGAATGTGCACCAAATTCTTATCGGGCCGCCAGTGGCTTTGATAAAGGTAAAAACGGTCTTTGGGAATACCCACCAAATCCACAATTCCGAAGTACGAACTTCGCGAATTCATATACGGGGTTGGTTCGCCCAGGTAGTCGAAACCGGTCCAGACAAATTCGCCGGCAATGTATTTTCCGTCTTCCTGCCACATGAAATCGTCATCGGCAATTTCGGCCCAATATGGTGCATTCAGGTCGTAGGAACTCACATAATTTGATTCGGTAAAATCGATTTTCTTTTCGGGCAACGGAAGTTCGTAAAATCCGCGTGTACTGACCGTCGATGCCGATTCAGAGATAATTACCGATTTTGAGGGGTCGAGTCTGCGTGCTGTCTCCCAGCGCTGGTCGTAGTTCCATGCATGCACATCATAATAATCGAAATGCCGCCATTTTGAGTTTCCTTCCTGGTCGTTTGCCATGGTTACCGGCCGGGTAACATCGTATTTTCTGACAAAACCAACCATGGCGGCCAGTTTCTGCAACCCGTAGTTGTGATTCGACTGAATGTCGCCCATTTCGTTGCCAACGCTCCAGATAACTACCGACGGGTGATTCCGGTCGCGCATTACAAAATTACGGATGTTTCGCTCGCCAAATTCATAAAAATCGGTTTCGGGCGTAATGTCGGCTTTGTCGTCCCATTTATCGAAGGCTTCATTGAAAACAAGAAACCCCATTTTATCACACAGTTCCAGTACTTCAGGCGCTTCAATATTATGGCTTGTGCGAATGGCGTTTATGCCCATCTCTTTCATAATTTCCAGCTTACGCTCCATGGAACGGGTGTTGAATGCGGCGCCAAGCGGACCATGGTCGTGGTGCAGGTTTACACCTTTTAATTGCAAACGCCGGCCATTCAGATGAAAACCATCATCGGCAGTAAATTTAAAAGTTCGGAAACCGAACGTATTTGTCTTTTCATCAAGTACTTTTTCGCCTTCCTTCACCACGGTTTTCAGGCTGTAAAGCACCGGATTCTCCACATCCCAAAGTGTGGGGTGAATTATCGTCATCCAGTGGTCGAATTCGCGCGAACTTCCGGCAGTGATTTTTCTTTTGGTTTCTGATGAGGTAATTTCAACACCCTCCGGACTTAAAACCGTTGCCACCACAGTAATTTCCCTTTCGGCATCACTGAAATTATTGATGTTGTTGAGCACACGGATTTCGGCGTGCGATTTTTCCACCACCGGCGTGGTAATGCAGGTTCCCCAAATTTCGGAATGAACCTGTTCGGTGACCAGCATGCGCACTTTGCGGTATATACCGGCGCCGGGATACCAGCGGCTGCCATGGTTACGGGTGTCCACATAAACGGCAATGGTGTTCTCTTCACCGAAATTTACAAATTCAGAAACTTCAAGATAAAACGAATTATAGCCGTAATCCCACTGTCCGGCCAGTTTCCCGTTAATGTAAACCTTCGGAAAAGCCATCACACCGTCAAAAAGAAAATAGATGAGTTTTCCTTCG
>CAZCPH010000685.1:0-1579 GCA_964500105.1 uncultured Mariniphaga sp.
TGCCGGCCGTGATGTTATGAATGATTCACCGGCGCCAATAACCAATGAACAGCTGGATGAGCTATACCTGCGATTAAAAGAACTGTAATAAACACAAAAATTCAAACCCGTTCGATTAAAAAGAACACAAGTTCGTTAAAAAAATAGCAGGTTCGTTGAATATATGCTCTAAACATTTGGCTTTAAACAAAATATTTTTTAAATTTGGACAAGCGTTTAATGAAATAAAACGATTAAGTTAACAACAAAAGACAAAAAATAAAGTGGAAGTGTATTCTGCGTTAAATAATCCAATAATAAAAAAGTCAACCTAAAATTTTGCAGCACACTGCTATTTCACGATGAAACAAACGGTCAAAAAAGGGAGAAACAGGTATTATCACTACCAAAAAGAAATTCTGAATACCATTTCGGAAACAGCATCCTTTATTGACAGGAACTTTCGTTACGTATTTGTAAATAAAGCATTTAATCAATATTTCGGAAAAACAACAGAAGAAGTTATCGGCAAATCTGTCCAGGAATTGTGGAATAATGAAGAATTCAATCAAACGATTTTGCCGGCGATGAAAAAAGCCTTGCGGGGCAAACAGGTTTTTCTGCTTTTTGAAGGAACAATTCCCACTGGCGAAAACAAAATTCTGGAATGGAATTTTTATCCTCACAAAAGTGCCGATGGAAAAACAGACGGAATCATTTCAACGGCAAAAGACGTAACTGAACACAAAAAAGCAGAACAAAACCTGAAAGAAAGTGAAACCCGATTTAAAGAACTGAACACCATCAAAGACAAACTTTTCAGTATTATCGGGCACGATTTAAAAGGTCCGTTAAACAACATCCTGGGATTTTCGGAACTGATTGATCAGAATTTTAATAATTTTTCAGAACAGGAAATTCAACAATACATAAAATACATATACAAATCGGCTGTAACGGTTACCGATTTGCTCGAAAATCTGCTGACCTGGTCACGTTCACAGCGAAATATTCTCAACATTTCACCCCAAAATATTGCCCTCTATTTTACTGTGGAGAAATGCTTTGTGCAATTGATTCAAAATGCTTTTCAAAAAGAAATAGAACTAAAAAATGAGGTGCCACCGGAAACTTTGGTACTGGCTGACGAAGAGATACTTTCAACAGTTATCAGGAATCTTACTTCCAATGCAATCAAATTCACGAAGCGCAACGGAAGAATATCTGTAAATGCCCAATCCACTCCGGAAGAAGTTATTATTCAGATAAAAGATACGGGAGTGGGAATAGAAGCCAGAAAAATGGCTCACCTTTTTCGGCCAGACGAAAACCACACCACTCCGGGTACCGAAGGAGAAAAAGGCACCGGCCTGGGCCTGATTATCTGTAAAGATTTTATGGAAAGAAACAACGGGAAAATCTGGGTTGAAAGCGAACCGGGAAACGGAACTACATTTTTTCTGTCACTGCCCGGAACAAATCATGCAAATGTTGTGCAACAAAAAAAGGATTAAACTGTAAATCAACAATTTAACCCTTTCAAAAGTCGGGGTAGCCGGATTTGAACCGACGACCTCGTCGTCCCGAACGACGCGCGCTA
>CAZCPH010000686.1:0-1578 GCA_964500105.1 uncultured Mariniphaga sp.
AAAATTCAGCCCGAAATTCATCAGATTAAAAAATCGGGACAACCGGTTAAAATTGAGGCGGTTGATGTTAAAAATGGGTTAATCGAAATTACCAACCGCCATCATTTTAAAAACCTGAATGAGCTGGACGGAATGTGGCTGCTGACGGTAAACGGTGACACCATTCAGCGTGGATTTTTTGAGGTTGATTGTAACCCTGGCGAGTTGGTTGTTGACACCATTCCTTTCCGAATGCCCGAAATTGAATTGGATTCTGAATGTTTGCTAACCGTTTCCTTTTTGTTGAAAGAAGATACCAAATGGGCTGGTGCGGGTTATGAAATTGCCTGGGAACAGTTTGCTGTGCCGGCTGAAATTTCTGTAAAAGAACAGGTTGCGATTAGCGGGGAAATTACTGTTCAGGAAAACAGAGAGGATATTGTTGTTTCAGGTAAAAATTTCCGCTATGTGATGGACAAAAAAACAGGGCAACTTACTTCTGTACAGTTTGAGGAGATGCAATACCTTGAAAACGGGCCCGAATTTAACGTTTGGCGGGCCCCGTTGGCCAACGACATCGATCCGTGGGGAAGTTACATGTTTGAACAGGGGAAAATGACACCCGGCTTTGGGCGCAGCATCGATAACCAGCTGCGGACGCTGGGATTGAAGAATCTGGTGTCGGAAGTGCATGAAATAAAGGTTAAGCAACTTTCAGAAAATGAAGTTGTGATTCAGATCGGCGCTTTTTCCAACAGTTCTGTCAATCCGTCGAAACGGGCATACGAATGGTTTTTTTCATCGGGTTTTGAACGAAATGAAACCTGGACCTTTAAAGCCGACGGAACCATTGAACTGGAGCAGGAAATCATTCCGCACGGTCCCATGCCCGATATGTTGCAGAAAATCGGATTGCAGTTTCAGTTGCCCAAAGCTTTCACCAATGTGGAGTGGTATGGCCGCGGGCCGTTTGAGAATTACCCCGACCGCAAAACCGGAGCAAAAGTTGGACTATACAATTCTGATTCAGACAAAATGTTCGAACCATACCTAATTCCACAGGAATACGGCAACAGAAGTGATGTGCGCTGGCTGAAAGTGCAAAATGAACAGGGTAACGGGTTGTTGATAAAAGGCGGTGATTTGTTGAATTTCAGTTTGCACAAATATTCAACCGACAATCTGGAACGGGCTATGTACAACTACCAGCTAAAAGAAGCACCCCATACCATTTTGAACGTGGATTACGAGGTCACAGGTGTTGGAGGAACAGCAAACCGTCAGCTGCAAAAATACCGGGTAATGCCAGGGATGAAAAAGTACCGGTTGACAATTAAACCGTTTTAAAAAATCATTTTTCCTGAAGTCTTAGATTGTTTTGTAAGAGTTCGGTTTTGGTTTGCCAAAAAAACGATTTGCGCTTGTTTACTTAAATGTAAAATCTTTTCCCTTTTGAAAAATGTCATGGTTTTTCATAATGGAAAGGCTTATCCTTGCTGTTGATATTCCAACCTGAACCAAAAACCAGTTTATAACCCATAGGAGAAGGAAATGACTTTTAGCAGAAGAAAATTTATTACTGCCGGGGCATTGGGCCTT
>CAZCPH010000687.1:0-1563 GCA_964500105.1 uncultured Mariniphaga sp.
TTGGGAATTGTTGTGAGGATAAAAAATTATGTAGGATGAGATAAATAATTGTATCGAATCTGATTACGCTTGACGGATATTTTGCCGGACCCAACGGAGAAATTGACTGGCACATGAATATTGTCGATCCGGAATTTGAAGAATATTCCATTCAGCTTATTCATTCTGTAAATACCATGTTGTTTGGTCGGGTGACATACCAACTAATGGAAAGTTACTGGCCCGAAGCAAACCCGAAAAACGACGATCCACGAATTATAGAAGCGATGAACAACTACCCGAAAATGGTGCTTTCAAAAACGCTGAAAAAGGTTGATTGGAAAAATTCAACAATTCTTAGGGGTGAAGCTACGGAGGAAGTAAAAAGACTAAAAGAACAACCCGGTGGCGATATCATAGTTTACGGAAGCGGGAGTATTGTAGACTCTTTAACAGGAGACAACCTGATTGACGATTACCGGATTTTTTTCTGCCCGCTACTTTTAGGTAAAGGGAAACGGATGTTCGGCACTTTGGATTCACGTTTCCATTTCAAACTGGTGGATTCCAGGATGTTCAAATCGGGGTTGGTTTTGCTGCATTATGTAAAAAGATGAACCCTTAGCAACGATAGATGGTAAAAAGCAGTTCAATATATCGCTTTGTTTTCGAAAGAAGCTCAGGTAGTTTTCCCAAAAATCAGAAAAACCACTTAATATTCCGATTGAGAAACTACTGAAAAAAACAGTTCCCAATTACTGTTATTCAGGCAGACCGAAATGCTGATTTAGTTTTCGCTGCCTCCCACCCAATCATGGCAATCTTTCGCGTTGTACCCCACCGATATCCTTCGACAATCCCATTGCTTCGGATAACCCGGTGACAAGGGATTAAAAAAGCTACCGGATTCTTACCGACTGCTGTTCCCACAGCCCGCGATGCTTCCGGCTGATCAACCTGTGCTGCAAGTTTTCCGTAAGTGGTTAAACTGCCTGCGGGAATTTTCAACAACGCATTCCACACTTTCAACTGAAAAGGTGTTCCCTGAAGATGCAACTTTAAATGAGTTAATTCATCCTTTTCGCCTTTGAAAAACTGTTGAACTGCTTTGATGTACAGCGAAAACCGCCTATAAAACTTTGCTTTTGGAAAACTTCCGGTTAAATCGTCCAAAACAACCTCTTCGTTATCAATAAACGCCAGATAACAAATTCCCTTTTCGGTTGATGCGGCGAGTGCTTTACCAAAAGGTGTATCAATATACTCACAATCGATGGAAAGATTCTTCCCTCCGCTTTTATATTCCCGGGGCGTCATTGCTTCAATCGTTATCAAAGAATCGCACAGGTCTTCTGTTTCGGAAGATGGCGGTTGAATATTTGCATCAAACAGATTAGGCTGACTGCCTTTCAAAATTTGTCTGGTATACCCCACACTTATATACTTAAAAAACATACCGGGGTTTACACCAGCCCACTGGCTAAACAACTGCTGAAACTGAACCGGACTTAACCGCAAACGCCTAACTACCTCATCCGAATCAGTTTGCGTGATATTATTTTCCCTGATATGATCGATCACCTT
>CAZCPH010000688.1:0-1563 GCA_964500105.1 uncultured Mariniphaga sp.
CATGTACAAGCGGCTTGAAATTTCCAATACCGACATTGCCCTTTATACAAGCTGGCTTTACCTGCCGTGGGTGATTAAACCGTTGTGGAGCCCCATTGTTGACATTCTGAAAACCAAACGCTACTGGATTGTGGTGATGCAGCTGGTTGTTGGTGCGGCGCTGGCCGGCGTTGCATTTACACTGCCGGCAGGGAAATTTTTTCAATACACCATTGCCTTTTTCTGGCTGATGGCGTTCAGCTCGGCCACGCACGATATTGCTGCCGACGGGTTTTACATGTTGGGACTCTCAAAACACGACCAGGCGTTTTTTGTGGGAATCCGGAATACCTTTTACCGCTTTGCAATGCTGGCTGGCCAGGGGCCACTGGTGATTCTGGCCGGGCAAATGGAAAAAATTGCCGGCGACGATAACCAGTGGGCGTGGAGTATCACTTTTTTCATATTTGCTGCCCTGTTTCTGGCATTTTTTATCTGGCATCTGTTTATTCTTCCTCACCCGGTTGACGATGTAAAACGCGAATCGAAATCGGTGAAGCAGGTGTTTGCCGATTTTGTGGAAACGTTTGTCACCTTTTTTAAAAAAGACGGCATTGTGCTTTCCATCGTTTTTATTCTGATTTTCAGATTGGGAGAGGCGCAACTCGTTAAACTGGCTTCTCCGTTTTTGCTTGATGATCCGGAAGTGGGAGGTCTTGGACTTTCAACCAGCAACATTGGTTTTGTTTACGGAACAGCAGGAATGATAGCCCTCACCCTGGGCGGAATTTTGGGCGGAATAGCTGTATCGCGTCATGGATTGAAATACTGGATGTTGCCTATGGTGATTGCCATGAACCTGCCCAACCTGATGTATGTTTTTCTGGCTTTTGTGCAACCGCAAAATTTGTGGATTGTTACCGGCTCGGTGGTTATCGAACAGTTTGGCTACGGTTTCGGATTCACGGCTTTTATGCTCTACATGATTTACATTTCAGATGGTGAGCATAAAACAGCCCATTATGCACTTTGCACCGGTTTTATGGCGCTGGGAATGATGCTGCCGGGGATGATTAGCGGCTGGATTCAGGAAATGATTGGTTACCAGTACTTTTTTATCTGGGTAATGCTTTGTACCATTCCGGGATTTATTATCATCAATTATTTGCGTTACGATCCGAAATTCGGAATGAAACGAATTTAATGAGAAGAAAAACGGGAAAGAAAAGTAACCTGATGCAGCTGAATTAAGAGTTTCGCTGCGATTTCTCAAATTGAAGAATTGTATGGAAAAGTTCGGCGAATTTTTTCCTGTCGCGGGAAGTGAAACGAACCGTTACTCCTTCGTTTTCAATGTAAAAGCGCAGTTTTAGTTGCTCGGGGTTGAGTACCTGTTCCCATATTTCGCGAGGTATTTCAAACGTTAATTTCATAACTTGTCTGGTTTGACTGTTTATAGTGGTTTCGGTGGTGACTGACGTTTTTTCTGATTTTTTTTCTTTCTCCTGGTCTTTTTCTTTTTCTGTTGAAGTGGTTGTACTGGTTGATGTGGACTGGTCAATAAAATGAAGGGAAGCGTTTTTG
>CAZCPH010000689.1:0-1298 GCA_964500105.1 uncultured Mariniphaga sp.
ATAAGGTGAATAAGGTTGGTGTTGTCTTCATTGATGGCTTCTATGAAGGTTGAACCCAAAAGGAAATGAGGTTTTTAGCTTACCAGAACCCGCAAGATTCAAATTTGTATAGAAAAAATCGTAAAATGGAAGATGCGACTCCCCGAAGATTGGGATTTTCATTTCGTTTTAATCAGCCGGATTCGAATGGCTTGTGAACATTGAGATGCCTGTAGGCATACGATACCCCGGCATCAAATCATTTGCTGGTAAACTGCAAATTGCTGCTAAATAACATCTTGCATTTTAAATTTGAATTTTTTAATTTGCTTGTGATTTAGTTCCCGGCATGTGTTGCCGGCCCAAATAAAAGATAAGAAAATGATAGTAACCGCCAGTAAAAGCGTTTTTACCGGAAATTGGTTTCAGGCAGACTGTCTGACTGTGACATTTTTTTATTGCCAGCGTTTCTGTTTTTTAATTTTCAGTGGAAATCAAAGAAAAACCGGCAGGTTCCGTAAAAACCCGCCGGCAGAGTTAAATAACGCCCTCTTAAGGGCACAATATTCACTTTTCAAAATTAATCAATTATGGCAAACATTGATGATTACAACGAAAAACTGGATGTGATTCAATCCATCCCGGACGAAGAGGCTAAAACGCCTTCGATTCCTGTTGATGTCTTCCTCCAGGAGGCCGAGAATTTGTACAAATGGAGTCTCGACGATGCCGAAACATTGGCTGCCATTGGAATTACACAGGAAATGCTCGACGACCTGCCGGTACGTGCCGGCGCCTGCCGCGAGGCACAGTCGTTGTGGTTTAAAGACCGTTATTCGCAGCAGGAAGCCCAGAAAGAGTGGCTGGTGCGTTCGCCGGAAGCGTACGATCTGCGCGACCAGTTGCTGCACGCGTTCCGGTTTGCCTACCGGAAAGACCCGGTGTTGCTGAGCCGGGTTTCGGCCATAGCGGACGGCACCGGGCATGCCGACATGATTCAGGACCTGAATGACCTGGCGGTTTTGGGAAAAGCCAATACCGAACCGCTTTCCGTCATCGGTTTTGATCTGACGCAGCTGGATGCTGCGGCAACAGCTGCCGACGAAATGGCCGATCTGCTGGCCACGGCCAACGGCGACAAGGCCGAGCAGAACGCTTCGAAAACCATTCGCGATAAGGCCTATACCCACCTGAAAGAACTGGTGGACGAAGTGCGCGAGGCCGGTAAGTATCTGTTCTGGCGGAATCCCGACCGGATGAGAGGTTATACCAGCGAGTTCTGGAAGCGCAAAAACAGCCGAAAATCATCCGGTGAACCG
>CAZCPH010000689.1:1308-1560 GCA_964500105.1 uncultured Mariniphaga sp.
AAAAAAGGGGTTTCTGCCAACCGGCGGAAACCCCTTTTTTCAACTCGTGAATTCAAATGTTTTACTCGTTCAACAAAAAAACCTACTCGTATGCACCAAAACCTCTACTCGGGCAGGTCAAACTGCAACAGGACACCCAAAACCTCAACTCGAAATCCAAAAAAGTGCTACTCGTGTGGGTCCGGGTGCTACTCGGGCCAGTAAATACTGAGGGTTTGGAAATCTCAGTCCATAAGAAATATATTTTTGTCT
>CAZCPH010000690.1:0-1559 GCA_964500105.1 uncultured Mariniphaga sp.
CCCCTGAAAACCACCAGAAAACAATATTAGATTAATGTTAAGGAGGAAGAAAAAAGAAAGTCATCTGCAGTAGTTTTGCCCCTCCCGGGCATTTTTCGGCTAAAGTTCTTGCCACATTAAAATACAATTAAACAGATCCTATCGACATTCATCAATGCAAACAAGAATATTATTTACTCAAAAAGTGTAAATTCGCCCTTAAATCTTAATTTGAATATTGTGTTAAAAAATCTGGTCATCATTCCTACTTACAATGAAAAGGAAAACGTGGAAAAAATGATTCGCAAAGTTTTTTCGCTGACAACACCTTTTCACTTACTGATAGTGGAAGACAATTCGCCTGATGGTACTGCTGCCATTGTTAAAAATCTGCAAACCGAATTTCCGGAAAAGTTGCATATTTTGGAACGAAAAGGAAAGCTGGGGCTGGGAACTGCTTACATAGCTGGTTTCAAATGGGCACTGGAGCATGGTTATGAGTACATTTTTGAAATGGATTGCGATTTTTCGCACAATCCCGACGACCTGGAAAGACTGTATAAAGCTGTGGTTGAAGGAGCAGATGTTGCAATCGGTTCGCGATATATTTCCGGCATTAACGTGATCAACTGGCCGCTTGGCAGGGTATTGATGTCGTATTTTGCCTCCATGTATGTAAGGATTGTTACCGGCATGAAAATTATGGACACCACTGCCGGCTTTAAATGCTACCGTCGCAAGGTGCTCGAAACCATCGATTTCGAAAAAATCAAACTCGTTGGCTACGGGTTTCAGATTGAAATGAAATTTACCGCCTGGAAATTCGGATTTAATATTGTGGAAGTACCCATTGTGTTTACCGACCGAAAAGAAGGAACCTCGAAAATGAGCGGAGGAATTTTTAACGAAGCGCTTTGGGGCGTGATGAAAATGAAAATGCGAAGCTGGTTCAGGGAGTATAAGCAGTAAGCAAAGGGCAGAGATTAGCTGGCAAAGTGAGCAGGCAATAAGCAACAGGCAGTAGGAAAAACAATGCAACTTCAAAAAGCAAAATGATGAAAAAGCTGATTAAGGATGCTACCATTATTAATGAAGGGTTAAAATTCAGGGGGAGTGTTTTAATCAACGGCAATAAAATTGAAAAGATTTTTCCCTATTCCATTCCGAAGGATTTTGATTATACAGCCGTCCAGATTCAAGTCGCATCTGGCTTGTACCTCATTCCGGGAGTAATCGACGACCAGGTACATTTCCGGGAGCCGGGACTTACCCACAAAGGCGATATTGGAAGTGAAAGTCGTGCCGCTGTGGCGGGTGGGGTAACTTCCTTTATGGAAATGCCCAACACCAATCCCCAAGCGGTTACTCAGGAATTGCTGGAACAAAAATACCGGCGTGCGGCTGAAGTTTCACCGGCCAACTATTCGTTCTACATGGGCGCCACCAACGATAATCTGGATGAAGTGCTGAAAACAGATCCTTCGAAAGTTTGCGGCATCAAGGTTTTTATGGGTTCTTCAACAGGAAATATGCTGGTGGACGATGAAAAAACCCTTTCTGAAATCTTTAAAAACGCTCCA
>CAZCPH010000691.1:0-1554 GCA_964500105.1 uncultured Mariniphaga sp.
TATTCAGCGTGTTGTTCGACGAATGGATTTTCCCCACCTTCGGCACATCGCTGTGCATGAAATATGCGGTCAAACTTTCTTTGGTCAATTCCAGTGGTTGGTCGGAAGTAACTTCCACATACTGAAAACCTTTGTAGTTGAACCGTGGCATAAACTCGTCCTCGCCATTTCCGCTGAGGATGAAAATATCAGTCTGAAACGGGTCTGAATCATCAGTGGGCCGGTAGTGCACATCGATGTTCGACATGTCGGCACGGCCGGTGGAATCGAGCCGTTCCACGTGTTTCAACCGAATGGTGGTTCCTGCGGGTCCCGAAACATTCATTTTGGTAACTCCGGACATGTTCCGGCCAAAATCGAACAGCCATTTGTTTTCACCCTGTTTTTTCATCTCTACCGCCGGAATTTCGGTTACATTCCGGATGGGATGCAGCGCCTGAGCAACAATGTTTTGCGACGGTGCGCCGGTGTTTGTGGCATTTCGCCAGCCTTCGGTGTCGAATCCGGGTAAATTCCAGCCAGGTTGCTCCAGACGCGCATCGTAATGTTCGGCGGTGTAAATGCTGTTGAAAATTACCGGACTGTGGGCTGTTTGCCAGTCCTGGCCGGTGGAAATAGTTTCTGTTGTTCCGTCGGAATAGGTTATCCGCAAATCCATACAAAATTTGGGGCGGGCGCGCCACGGCGCCTGGTCGAAAAACCACACTGCCGTTGACTGGTGGTTGTACCACCCGTTGCCGAGCATCACACCAACGGCATTTTCGCCCTGCTGCAGTTTTTCGGTTACATCGTAAGTCACATACAAATTCCGGCGGTCGAAACGGGTATAAGTCGGGTCGAGCCGATGGTTACCAATGCGCTGCCCGTTAATGGAAAGCTCGTACAAACCGGCCACAGCAATGTATGCACGCGCCGATTCTATTTTTTTGCCGGCACTGAATTCTTTTCTGAAATACGGCGCCGGTTTCACGTTGTAATCGTGTGTGTCGGTAATCCATTTTCCTTTCCAGTTGGTCTGCTCCATCATACCGGTTTCAAAAAAGGTTACTTCCGACCAATCCGACCAGCTGCCGGTTTCATCTTTCACCCGCACACTCCAGAAATAGCGCGTGAACGGTTGCAAATCCGGTCCGTTGTATACTGCCGGAATGTTGGAAGAATTTTCCGTCCCCGATTCCCAGACATTTCCTGTTCCTGAAGCTACTTTTTCTTTGTCGGTTCCCACCACCAGCTGAAATGCATCCTGCAAATAACCCGGCTGTTCGGATTGAATCTGCCACGTAAACCGCGGGTGGGTTTCATCTAGACCAATGGGATTTTGGAGGTGTTCGCATTTAAGATTTGTTACTTTCACCTGTGCTGAAACCTGAAAATTCAGGCTACCTGCAAAAAACAGAATGGCTATAAAAAATTTTTTCATCATTTAATTTTTTAAAAAGTCAAAGCGAACCCTATACCTTACTCTATCCTGAACCGGTATTTCCCCGAACCGGTTTTGACGATTAACCGATCATTTTCTTTCGTTATTCCATGAATACCGGAACCGCCCTCAAC
>CAZCPH010000692.1:0-1543 GCA_964500105.1 uncultured Mariniphaga sp.
TCGATTTTGTTGAAGTCATTCAGCGAGATGCCCAAATTTGGTGTTCCCAACCATACAACACCACCTGCCCAACGGGTTTATGAACTTAGGAGTTACGAAGGCCCGACAGAGCAATACTACCGCAAAAAAGTGGAAATGTTTAACGAAGGTGGCGAAATTGATTTGTTTGAACGTCTCGATTTTCAGGCAGTTTTTTACGGCGAAGTGATTTCGGGAAGCACTATGCCCAATTTAATGTACATGACCACGTTTTCGGATATGAAATCGCATGATGAACATTGGGATACCTTCAGAAACCATCCGGAATGGAAAACCATGTCGGCACTGGAGAAATACAAAAATACCGTTTCCGGCTCCGTCATTCAACTGCTGCAACCTACCGAATATTCTGATATTTAAAACAACTAATAGAGAAAAGAAGCTGTCCCACAAGTCCTTTTTTTGTCATTCTGAGCGTAGTCGAAGAATCTATATTTTTGAAAAAGACATGTTTCGACTACGCTCAACATGACAAAAATGATTGTAGCTTTATTTTTAAGACAGCCTCTTTTTTATTCAACAAAACCGGCAATTTGCTGTTACTAATAAATTGTATATTTTTAGCCTAATGTTGTATCACAAAATATTCAATCATAAAACATCGAAAACCTGGGTAATTTTTGTCCACGGAGCCGGCGGAAGCAACGTGGTTTGGTTCAGGCAGCTGCGCGATTTCAAGAAGCACTTTAATGTGCTGCTGATCGATTTGCGTGGCCACGGAAAATCAAAAGCACATTATTCCAAAGAAGAAATGTACCGGTTCGACGAAATTGCGCTCGATGTGGTAAAAACAATGGATCATCTGAATATAGAAAAAGCTCATTTCGTGGGCATTTCGCTGGGTTGCATTGTAATTCGGGCAATCGATAAACTGGCGCCAGGAAGAGCCGAATCCATCATTCTGGGAGGTGCTGTGGTACAATTCAACAAAAAAATTAACGTATTGGTAAACACCGCCAAACTACTCAATTCTATTTTGCCCTACATGTGGCTTTACCGGCTGAATGCCTGGATTTTAATTCCATCGAAAAAGCATGCAAATTCCCGAAAATTGTTCATTAAAGAAGCCATTCGTCTGGGTGAAAAAGAGTTCAAAAAGTGGCTGAAAATGTCGGATGAAATCAGATTCAACCTGAAGGAATTTATTGTAAAAGAGGCTTCTGCACCGGTACTTTACCTAATGGGCGACCGCGACCACATGTTTTTGCCCATGGTTTCCGATCTGGTGAAGAAACATTTCAATTCGAAACTTGAGGTAATCAGCGACAGCGGGCACGTTTGCAATATCGATCAACCCGATGCTTTCAATCAGCGTTCCATCGAATTCATAAAAACCATTTCGGGATAACGTGAAAAGCCTGATTATTAAAGTTGTAATTTCCATTCAAATCCTGATATCCGGCTTCAGCAATCCACTTTTTGCCCATTCTTTTAGTTCTGAAAAAAAAAGCAGTATTACTGAAATTTCGGACACAAAAAACCGTCTTTTCTATTCAAAATCAGA
>CAZCPH010000693.1:0-1537 GCA_964500105.1 uncultured Mariniphaga sp.
TTCATCCCATGGGTTACGATGCTTTTGGGTTGCCGGCAGAACAATACGCCATGCAAACTGGTACGCACCCTGCCGTTACCACCAACAAAAACTGCGACAATTTCCGCAGGCAAATCAAGGCCATTGGATTGAGCTACGACTGGGACCGCGAAATTAACACCACCGACCCGCACTATTTTAAATGGACGCAATGGATTTTTAAACAGCTGTACAACACCTGGTTCGACAAAGAACAGCAAAAAGGTCGCCCCATTTCGGAATTGCCAATTCCTGAAGAAATTAAAACGCAGGGCAAAAAAGCAGTTGCAGAATATGTGGCTCAAAAACGGCTGGCATACTACGACAATGCGCAGGTTTGGTGGTGCAACTCGTGCAAAACCGTATGTGCCAACGAAGAAGTACTTACCGATGGATCGCACGAAAAATGCGGTCATCAGGTAATCCGCAAAAACCTGAAACAATGGCTTTTGCGCATTCCACACTATGCCGAACGATTGCTTCAGGGTTTGGAAGGACTCGACTGGCCGGCCGGCGTAATCGACATGCAGAAAAACTGGATTGGCAAATCTACCGGTGCTGAAATCGATTTTCAAATTGAAGGGCTGAACAAAAACCTGCGGGTTTACACCACCCGGCCCGATACGTTGTTTGGCGCAACTTACATGGTGATTGCACCCGAACACGAACTGGCAGAAGAAATTACCATTCCGGAAAAAAAGGCGGAAGTTGAAAAATATATCACAGCAGCAGCTTTAAAATCGGATTTGGACCGCACCGACCTGGCCAAAGTAAAAACCGGTGTATTTACCGGCCGTTATGCCATTAATCCGGTGAACAACCAGCCTATTCCCATCTGGATTGCAGATTATGTTTTGATGGGGTACGGAACTGGTGCCATAATGGCTGTACCGGCGCACGACACCCGCGACTTTGAATTCGCCAAAGAATTCAACATTCCCATTATTTGCATTCTTGATCCAAAAGAAGTGGAAGGCCGCAAAGAAATTCTGGCAGGTGACAGATGCTGGACCGAAGATGGTGAATACATTAATTCCTCCAGCGAAGAAACCGGATTGAATATCAATGGATTAAAAAAGGAAACGGGCATCAAAAAAACCATCGAATGGCTCGAAAAAAGAGGTTTGGGAACAGCCACGGTCAATTTTAAAATGCGTGACTGGCTGTTTAGCCGTCAGCGCTACTGGGGCGAACCGTTCCCTGTAATTCATTGGGAAGACGGAGAAGTTTCGCTGCTTGACGACGAGGAATTGCCTTTACTACTGCCCGAACTGGAAAAATATTCTCCGGGAGATTCGGGCGAATCGCCGCTGGCCAATGCCGGGGAGTGGCTTCACGTAACCGACAAAAAAGGGCGCAAAGGCCGCCGCGAAACCAACACCATGCCTCAGTGGGCAGGTTCGTGCTGGTACTACCTTCGCTACATCGACCCTCATAACAATGAACGTATTTTCGACCCGGAAAAAGAAAAATACTGGATGCCGGTTGATCTTTACGTTGGCGGTGCCGAACATGCCGT
>CAZCPH010000694.1:0-1529 GCA_964500105.1 uncultured Mariniphaga sp.
ATACACGTTTGTTGTTCATATTGTGCCTGTTCAATGCAATAAAATAACCGTTGTTAAAATAAAAAGGCTAAAAGTACAAAACGGGAATTAAAACCTGCAGAAATTTTGTGAATTTTCGGGCTGAACAGGAATAAAAAGGGGACTGGGTTTTGCGGGGCAATGAGCAAACTAACACCGGTTTCGTGCACACGGACTGTTGGTTATAAACAATCCAAACAAACTGCCGAAAATCAAACTTTGAATCACATCTTTTTGAGAAAGGGAATCCATGTAAAGTCCTTCGGTAAAATAGAAAAAGGCAAACCCGCCAACTGCTCCAAGCACAATTCCCAAAACCGTTCTGCGCAACTGTTTCGATTTTAAAATACCTTTTATTCCCTGGCTTTCGGGCTGAAGCTCCAGCTTTTTTGTTTCGATTTTCATTTCTATGATTATTTAATCATGCAAATATATAGATATATTGTTGTTTTTTATGAAATTTTCAATTTTCTCGGAACAGCATTGTTTATTGCTGTTTTGCCCATTGGAATTTTTTACCTGCCTTCGGAAAAAGAGTGCTACAATGAAAATTCAAAACAATTCGCTTTATTGGGTTTTTTGCCGGCACTGATGGTTTTGGTTTTTCAACTGATTTGATGTATGGAGAATTGGATAGATGATTTTAGATTTTTATCCTTATTTTTGTTGAGAACAATTAATACGAATATTTATGTTATGAATATCATCAGTCAGCATATCGATCAAATTGTGAATCTTTGTCAAAAGAATAAAGTGAATTCTTTATTTGCCTTTGGGTCGGTAACAACCAATAATTTCACCGACGAGAGCGATATTGATTTAGTTGTGGATATTGAAGATAATGACCCGGTTAGTTACACTGATAAATATTATAATCTAAAGTTCCAGCTTGAAGAAATACTGAAAAGGAAAATTGATCTTTTAGAAATGAAAGCTATCAGAAACCGTTTTCTGAAAAATGAAATTGACCGTACCAAAATTCAAGTTTATGGAATGCAACTGTTGATTTGAAAAAGTTAAAAAAGAAATTGAAATGTTGCTTGACGAATAACGATTTAAACAATTGCTAATAACTAGAACATTGAATGAACGAATTCGATAATTTTATACGCAGTTTGACTGACCACGAACTTGCAATTTTAGTTCGATACCGGTATCCAGGATTGTTGGAAAATTCAAAACAAAAAATCAACGAAGAAGTCAAAAACAGAAACCTGTCAATTAGTGAATTAAACAGATATTCAAGGGAAAAATTAAAAGCTGAATCAGCAAAAGGTTCAAAACAATGTGTAAGGTGTGGTTCTGAAAAATGGTTTGAAGAACATGAATACAGCGAAAAACCTTTTAACGAATTTTCATCGGTCGAAGTTGTTACCGATAGTTACCATTGTTTGTTGTGTGGCTACAATCCGTTTAAAGAAATACCGAAGAATTTTTTTCAAAAACTAAAAAGAGTAGTCAGATTAAACAAAAACAAACGTTTTTATAAATGGAATTCTTTGTAAACGGCA
>CAZCPH010000695.1:0-1529 GCA_964500105.1 uncultured Mariniphaga sp.
ATTTTTACCAAAATAAATTCAAAATTTTGAATCTTTTGCCCGAAAAACAGTTTTTAACTTTTGGGTTGTTGAAAACTCGGTGGCTAAACTGAACAGACAGCTTATAACTGCCTCTGATTATTTTCTATCTTTGCGCTGTGTTTTGCAACATATTCATTACCAAAATTAAGCTGTAACATGATTCAATTTTTCAGAACTCAAAACCGTTCAGTAATTGCGGTTGATTCTATCCTTCCCCTCAGTGAAAGCGACATAGAAAAGTTAGTTTGGTTGTTTTCGGATGCCCAGTTCCTGAAACAGGAAATTCTCGAAGGCTGGTTTATTGGTCCGCGCCGCGAAATGCTGACTCCCTGGAGTACAAACGCCGTGGAAATTACTCAGAATATGGGTGTTAATGGCATTGTTCGCATCGAGGAATTTTATCAGGTTGAAAACGAAAATGCGGAGTACGATCACATGCTTCAAAGGAAATATAACGGGTTGAATCAGCGTATTTTTATTATTGAAAAGCAACCGGATCCCATTCTGAATATTGATGATATTGCAGCCTACAACCAACAGGAAGGCCTTGCACTGAGTGAAGATGAAATTGAATACCTCAAATCTGTTTCTAAGGCAATGGGCCGTCCGCTTACCGACAGCGAAGTATATGGTTTTGCCCAGGTAAATTCGGAGCACTGCCGCCACAAAATTTTTAACGGGACATTTATTATTGATGGAAAAGAGATGGAATCATCGCTTTTTCAAATGATTAAAAAAACATCGAAGGTAAATCCCAACAAAATTGTTTCGGCATACAAAGACAACTGCTCGTTTGTGCAGGGACCGGTAGTTGAACAATTTGCGCCGAAAACGCAGGATAAACCCGATTTTTTTGAAGTGAAAGACATTGAAACGGTTCTTTCTCTAAAAGCGGAAACCCACAATTTTCCCACGACTGTAGAGCCGTTTAACGGAGCATCAACCGGAACCGGAGGGGAAATCCGCGATCGTATTGGTGGCGGAAAAGGAAGTTTTCCCATTGCCGGAACAGCCGTTTACATGACTTCGTACCCGCGCACCGAAGCCGAACGTCCGTGGGAACAGGCTACCGAAGAACGGGAATGGCTTTATCAAACACCCGAAGAAATTCTGATCAAAGCTTCCAACGGTGCCAGTGATTTTGGAAACAAGTTCGGACAACCTTTGATTGCCGGATCGGTTTTAACCTTCGAACATTTTGAAGCCTTTAAAAAATACGGCTACGACAAAGTCATTATGCTGGCCGGCGGAATAGGCTTTGCCAATAAAAAAGACAGTCTGAAGGACAATCCCGGCACAGGCGACAAAGTTGTTCTGCTTGGTGGCGACAATTACCGCATCGGCATGGGTGGTGGGGCTGTTTCCTCAGTAGCTACAGGTGAATTCGAAAATGCCATCGAACTAAACGCTGTGCAACGCGCTAATCCCGAAATGCAAAAAAGGGTTTACAACGCCATCCGCGCCCTGGGCGAATCGGACGAAAATCCTATCATATCTATACACGACCA
>CAZCPH010000696.1:0-1528 GCA_964500105.1 uncultured Mariniphaga sp.
AGAATGGACTTGAATGATGCAGAGGCTGGTTACAAAGCCGCCATGTACCGGGTAAACGAACTGCTGAACCAACCCGTCGGTAATACCATCGCCACCCCCGATTCGGCAGATATTGGCGAAACCGTTATTCATAATCAGCAAATTTTGGATTCCTGGTTCAACAATCCGAACCTGACCGAAAAATATGCCGGTTTTTTAATAAACGAAATGCTGGCCCATTCGCCGGAGCTGCAACAATTAGCAACTGCAGGAGAAATGATCGACCGGCAAAAATCGATGAAAATAAGGCAGATGTATTTGCCCGAGGTAGCGCTTATCGGAAGTGCTGATCAGGCTTTTGTCCGCGAAGGAGTCATCCGGAATCCGCAACTGCCTGTGCCGCCACCACCCGACGACATCACCTGGAACCTGGGCCTGCGCGTGAGCATCCCCCTGTTTGAAGGTGGCCGGAAAAGAAACGAAATGCAGCGTGCTACCATCGAGCAGGACAAAATTGCCTGGCAAAAAGATGACCTGCTCAACAAACTGGAAACGGGAATCCGTTCCAACGTACAATTTCTGCAGGCTTCCTGGCGTGAAATGGAACTGTCGGAAAACGCAGCCCGGGCTGCCGAAGAGAATTTTTACACAACACAGGATGCCTATGCACAGGGAATGGTCAACGTGGCGCAGCTTACCGATGCCCAAAGCGTGATGATACGCACCCGGCAAATGGCACTTGGCTCGCGCTATCAATATATTCTGGATTACATCAAAACTGAACGGTTGCAGGGAAAATTTTTCTTTCTGGAAGATGAATCCGAAAAGGCACAATACACCCACCGATTAGTAAATTATTTAACCGAAGAATAAGAAATGATGAAAACAAAAATACAACTACTTGTTTTAGGCGCTCTGCTGCTGGCCGGTTGCGGAGGCAAAGAAGAAAAGGAAGAAGCCATTCGACCGGTTTTTTACCAGGAAGTGGGAAAAAGCAGTACACAAAACATGCGCTCATTTTCAGGAGTAACACAATCTGCCAACGAGGCGAAACTGAGTTTCAAGGTGGGTGGTTCGATAGAAAATGTACCGGTTGACATGGGCGATACGGTGAAAAGAGGAGCCGTGGTTGCCCGCCTCGACGATACCGACTACCACATTAATTACAACCAGGCGGAAGCTTCCCTGAAAAATGCAGAAGCTCAGTTGGCCGCAGCCAAATCAGCTTTTTTGCGGGTTGAAAACCTGTATGTGAATAACAATGTTTCACTGAGCGAATACGAAAAGGTAAAAACGCAAATGGAATCGGCTGAAACCATGGTGAAAACAGCTCGTTCACAACTCAATGCAGCACAAAATCAACTGAATTATACGGTTTTACGGGCGCCTTTCGATGGCGTTGTTTCTTCGGTGATGGCTCAGGAAAACGAAATGACCGGCGCCGGGCATCCTGTTGTGGTTTTTGCCGGAGTAAACAACCTGGAAATAAAAACGGCTGTACCGGAGAACATCATATCGCAAATCAATCGCGGACAGGATGCAACGGTGC
>CAZCPH010000697.1:0-1527 GCA_964500105.1 uncultured Mariniphaga sp.
TGATTACCTATATTTTTGCGGCTGCATCGCCAACTCATCCTGTAAAACCTGAAGTTTATCACGAAGGCTGGGCGCAAAACGGCGATATATCAGTCGAAAACACAACCTGGGGGCACACGCTTCGGCTAAAACAGCATGCCGATCCTGAAAAAGGAGGACCTTTGTTCTGGGCGCATTATTCTTATCTTGGCCTCGACCCGCGTGGTTTAACCGATCAGTATGCCGATTACTGGGAACTGAATGTTGCCCATACCATGATTAACCGGCAACATTGTATCGAAAATCCGCACGGCTACAAAGGCTATGGCGAAAACTCCTGGGGGCTTACGGCCAGCTACTCGGTTCCGGGTGCAGTTCAGTTCTTCGAAGGCCGGTCGGAGGAAAAACGCGGAACGGGAAATTCAGGACAAACAGGGTATGCAGCGCATCATCCCAAACTCGATTTGGGGGTAATCTCACCCACGGCAGCACTTTCATCGTTTCCGTATGCACCCGATGAGGTAATGCCGGTCATTCGTCATTTTTACGAAAACCTGGGCGATAAAATTTGGGGTGAATACGGTTTTTACGATGCCTTCAGCGAAGAATACGAATGGTATCCGCAACGCTACCTCGCCATCGATCAAGGACCGGTTCCGGTGATGATTGAAAACCAACGCTCCGGGTTATTGTGGAATTTATTCATGCAGAATGAAGATGTTCAGCAGGGATTGAAAAAACTCGGATTTGAAAGTCCACATTTCAATTAAATGAATAAAATACGATGAAAAAAACAAATTTTCTTTTGACTATTTGTTTTCTGATGAACAACAATTGAAAAAGTCATTCTGAACTTGTTTCAGAATCTGTTCCGGTTAAGCAGGTTCTCAAAAGAGGACGAGAAAATGTTGAAAATGAGAAAAATGAAGTCGTTTCTATTGTTTGGGATTATATTGCTGTTTTCCGTTACTGGCCGGAGTCAGGAAGTATTCTTTTTTACCGAGGGAACGGATAACACTTTTTACGATCAGGGCGTTGTCAGTAAAAACAACCTGGGCGAAAGCACATTCGAATTTGCCCATCCGCCGGGCCTGCCGCAATACAACGATAAGGTTCCATGTTCAACAGCGGCTTATAAAGGGTCCACTTCGCTGAAATTCAATTATACTTCGGCTGAAAACGGCAATTGGCGGGCAACCATCTACCGGTCCGACTGGTCAACTGCCGATATTTCGGCAATGGATTCACTGTCGTTTTTTCTCTATTCCGAGAATGAATTTCCGGTTTCAGCTTTGCCATTGATTGGTTTTCGGGCTGTAAATAAAAACGGAACGGGCGATGTGAATTCGCAGCTTTTTTCATTGGAAAATTACAACGAAGATATTCCTGCAAATGAATGGACAAAAGTGAAATTCCCGCTTTCCGTGCTTTTTAATGACGGCGAAAGCAGCGACCTCGATTTCACCAAAGTGAAAGGCATTGTTTTTAACCAGTCGGAAACCAACGGAACATCACGGCTAATTCTCATTGATGAAATTTCAGCATTTA
>CAZCPH010000698.1:0-1526 GCA_964500105.1 uncultured Mariniphaga sp.
CATGTTAGTCTAAAAGTAAAGCTGCATCGATTTTTTTCTGAATAGGTTACACTGAATATGACAATAGATCCTCGAAAGCTAAGATTTAAAGCCTTAGCGACGAAGTAGGTAGTGTAAAGAGTTTTGTGTAAACGATCTTGTAGTGTAGATAGAAACAAAGGTCAAGGCGAGTAGTTAACGGGCCGAGGAAAACATCTCCAGGAGTTCGTATGTTACGTGACTCCAACCGCGATGCTTTCGACCTTCCCATTTGGCATTACATTCTAGAAAGCTGGCACATGCCGTTCTCTCCAAGGCATCTTCGTGGGGGAACTGCTCCTTGCTTTTCGTGATTCGCTTGAGCCGTTTATTGATGCTCTCTGCCAAGTTATTCGTGTAGAGAGATTTTCTTATCGACTCTGGGAAAGCATAATACGAAAACAGGTTATCCTTGCCTTCAAACATGGAGACTACCTTGGGATAACGTCCGCTCCATTCGTTCAGAACATCCTGGAGGCGCTCGTGCGCCTGTGAGAGTGACTCGGCCTGATGGACCCTGCGTAAGGCAGCCGTCACTGCTCCTGCGTCTGCCGGCCGTACCTTGCGAAGGACGTTCCTCTGAAGATGAGTCCAGCAAGCCTGATGGCGCGCCATAGGAAAGACATCGGTCACTCTCTCTGGTAGACCCACCAGACCGTCCGAGATGAACAGCAGAACCTCACGAAGCCCGCGTTCTCGTAAAGAAAGAAGCATTTCTTTGTAGTTCTCAGCCGATTCCGTGGGGTAGAGAGCGTAGTCGAGCACCTCCTTAAAGCCCTCCGCATCAATTCCAATCAGCAGGTGCAGTGCTTCTTTGGCTACGGTATCCCGGCGCACAGTCAGGTAGGTAGCATCACAGTAAACAGCGACGTAGCGAGGCTTCATGGTACGGCCGTGAAACGCTTTCACATCTTTATCAAGAAGCTTGGCGATGTTCGAGATGGTTGTGGCTGAATAGTGATGGCCGTACATCTTTTCAATGAGGTCAGCAATCTCCCGGGTCGTAATCCCCTTTTGGTAGAGCTGAATGACGGTCCGCTCTAGATCCTCGGCTCGTTGCTTGTTAGGGGGCACGGTTTGCTGGTTGAACTCTCCCAGGCGATCGCGGGGAACCTGTAGTTCTAAGGTGCCATAGATTGTCTTTAGGCTACGAGAGTAGTAACCGTTACGAGAATTCCCGGAGTGATAGCCGATGGGATCCCATTTCTCATAGTCAAGGAATGCGGTTCGCTCAGTTTCGAGTAGGTGATTGATCGCTTTCTCCAGATGGCTGCGAAACAATTCTGTGACATCCATGCCAGAGGAAAGGCAGTGGGCTAATTCTGTGGTAAAATCATGCATGAGAGGGTCTCCTTCGTGTAGTGGTTTTGCTGTGATAACAAAATTCTACAAGAGTTGATCCTCTTTTGCATCTTTTTCGGAGGTTCAGTGTTTACACAAATGATTTTATACTAGGGGGTGCGGACAAAATCTTGGACTAAGCACTCAGGCCCAAATTTTGCCTGTAC
>CAZCPH010000699.1:0-1510 GCA_964500105.1 uncultured Mariniphaga sp.
CGGACAATCCGGATATTTTTAAAATGAATTCACGAAACAACGTGCTGGTTTTCCCCAAATCAGAAATTGACACGATTTTATATCGAAATTCAACAAAAAATCAAATACGGATTGAGGTTCCGTGGTTTTTTAAAGTTGATGGCGGTATTCTTCCCGGAAATGCTGAAAATGAAGAGAGTGCTCCGCAGTTTTTCCACGGCTCGTTTAATTACGGATTAACCGGAAATCTGTATGCAGGTGGCGGAACAGGTGTTGAATACTACATGGAGCAGACGTTTATTCCTGCTTTTGCCAACTTCGAATTGAAATTCAGGCAAACGCGGTTTTCGCCACATCTGTTTCTGAAAGCCGGTTATCTTTTTCCCGGCGAAGTACAGCAATCGTCTGATTTGTACGACAGCAGCGACTCGCGCAATCTGCCGCCCAAATACCTGAAAGGCCATGGCGGAGTGATGTTTAATCCCGGGTTCGGGTTCACCTCCATGTTTGGGCAAAACTTTGGGTTCAGTATTGCTGCAGGTTACCGGCACCATGCACTAAATTATTCGGGAAAAGACAAATATGAGCTGCAGCAACGCTACAACAGAATCAGTTTATCCCTCGGTTTAATTTTTAAATAATCAGGTTATGAAAACAAAAAGTACAAGATGGTTTGGAGTTTTCCTGATGGTTCTTTCGATCTCAGGATGCAAAGATGTCATTTATGAAAACGACCTGCGTAACGTGCCGGTTTACATGACTTACAGTGAGTTGCGTTCGGCAGTAAAACAGCAGACACCCCGCAGTCTGGTCAACCCGGGGAAGATTTATTTTAAGGATGGATTCATTTTTATTAATGAAGAACTGAAAGGAATTCATGTTATCGATAACCGCGATCCGCACAACCCGGTAAATTCAGCTTTTATTGAAATTCCGGGGAATATCGACATGGCCATTAAAAATGACGTGCTGTATGCCGACAGTTACATCGATCTGGTGGCCATCGACATTTCTGACGTGAACAATCCAAAAGAGGTGGAACGGATAACCGAAGTTTTTCCTTACACTGTTCCCGAAGTAAAAGACGCCAGCCTGCTTATGGCTGAGTTGGACGAAAAAAAAGGTGTGGTGGTTGACTGGGAAATTGATTACGCCCGTCTGCAGGTAGAACGAAAAAGTTACCCCATTTACCGCAGTGGTTGGTATGGCGAAAAAATGTATATGGATGCCGCTTACTCTAATTTTGCCTCCGCTGCTTCTTCGTCGCAGAGAATCAGTGGTTATACCAGCAGCACCCAGGGAAATTCGTTTGGGATTGGCGGTTCCATGGCCCGGTTCGGCTTGAACGGCAATTATTTATATACTGTGGATGCTGAAGAGTTTCATATTTTCAATGTGGAAAACAGTGAAAAACCTGTTTTGGCCAGTGAAAAGGAAGCCGGCCTCGACATCGAAACCATGTTCATTCATGATGGACACATGTTTTTGGGAACCATGACGGGAATGCTGGTTTTTTCACTGGCCGACCCCG
>CAZCPH010000700.1:0-1508 GCA_964500105.1 uncultured Mariniphaga sp.
TTCATTGCTTCATCGTAAAGCGTAAATGCTTTGGCATAATCCTCTGCTTTCAGTGCTTCATTTGCCTGATTGATTTTTTCTGCCGCATCCTGCGCAAAGGAAAAAACCGAGATCAGAAGAGCGGCCATGACTACGAGTACTTTTTTCATTTTTTTTGTTTTTAAATTTCTATTAATATTCTACACTTATTCCGTATTTTTTGAAGAGCGGTTCCAAAAATAATAATATTGAACAAAAATCCTACAATTAATTTTTAACCAGTTTCAAAAAACTCCATTGTTATAAAAACCAAATATCCTGCCAAGATTCTGAATTGCTTTACAAATCATTGGATGAACGTATATTTAAAATGCTTGTTCTGAAACAGTTTAACGTTCAAAAAAGTTTTTACCAAACTCATTTTTTATTCAATGACCGAATCATTTTTGCCAGTTCGAAAGAAAAATTGAACAACATTTCCCGTGAATTTTCCATCGCTTCCTTCAAACTTACCGGTCCCGGAACCATACTGAAAATTCCGTCAAAAGCCTCCGAAGAATCTCTTGTCACCGTTCCGCCAATTGCAAAAACAGGTTTTTTGTGGTTTCGGGCAATGTCGGCAACTGCTTTTGGAGCTTTGTTGTGCAATGTTTGCCCGTCAATTTTTCCTTCGCCGGTAATTACAATATCAGCCCACTGAACCGCGTCATCCAGCTGAAGTTGCGACAAAACGAAAGAGGCACCCGGAACAATTTCAGCACTGTAAAACGCCAGCAGTGGAATTGCAATTCCTCCGGCAGCGCCTGCGCCTTTCTGCAGCGAAAAATCTTTTCCTGTTTCTCTCTGAACAACAGCCGCCCAATGCGCAAGTCCGTTCTCCAACTGTGCAACCATTGCAGGTGTCGCACCTTTTTGCGGTGCAAATACAGCAGCAGCTCCTCTTTCTCCAAGCAGTGGATTGTTTACATCGCAAATAATTTTTACAGAAACATTTGCAGGTATCTCCGGTTTGTGAATTTTTTCTATCAGCTGCAGATTTTTTCCTTTGCCTTCAAGTACATTCCCGTTTTTGTCCAGCAGCCGAAATCCAAGAGCCTCCAGCATTCCCAGCCCACCATCAACTGTTGCGCTTCCTCCCACACCCAGCAGAATTTCAGAACATCCGGCGTGTATTGCTTCTTTAATCAGCTGCCCGGTTCCGTACGAGGTCGTTTCGAGCGGATTCAGTTCATTCGCTTTAAGAAGTTTAATTCCCGAGGCATCGGCCATTTCAATAATGGCCCTTCTGCCTGTTCTTCCATATTTTGCCACAACAGGCCGTCCCAGCGGATCTTTCACTTTCACCTCAACAATTCTGGCATTTAAAGCCCGGCACAAAACCTCTCCGGTAAAATCGCCGCCATCGGCAACAGGTACTTTCCGAACAAAAAAATCAGAACTTGCTTTTAAAAATGCCTCTTCAACCAAATCGGCAAAACTGAACGCATCCAGGCTGCCTTTCATTGAATTGGGGGCAATCAACACATTTA
>CAZCPH010000701.1:0-1504 GCA_964500105.1 uncultured Mariniphaga sp.
TGCTGCACAGCGGTCATGTGGCCTTTTTTAAAGAAGCTTCGCAATACGGTGAATTGTATGTAGGAATAGGCTCGGACCAAACCATAGAGGAGTTGAAAGGCCGCCCAACGGTGAACAGCGAACAGGAACGCCTTTACATGGTAAAAGCCGTGCGCCATGTAAAAGATGCCTTTGTGAACTCAGGAAGCGGCATAATGGATTTTGAAACGGATTTGCGGCGCCTTCAGCCCGATGTTTTTGTGGTGAATGAAGACGGCTATTCGCCGGCAAAAAAGATGCTTTGCGAAGAACTGGGCATAGAACTGAAAGTGCTGGAACGCATTCCCGACGCCGGGTTGCCGGCGCGTTCCACCACTTCGATCAGGGGCTCGGGCGTTTGCATGCTGCCCTATCGCATCGACCTTGCCGGCACATGGATTGACCAGCCGTATGTTTCGAAATTCCATCCCGGATGGGCCATTACGCTTTCGCTGGAACCGGTTGTGGAATATAACGAACGTTGCGGAATGAGCACATCCACACGGAATGCCGCAAAAAAAATATGGCCGCACACCCTGCCCCTCGGAAAACCGGAAAAACTGGCCGAGATGCTGTTCAAATTTGAAAATACGCCCGGTTCGCAGATGATTTCCGGAGCGCAGGATTCCATTGGCATTTGTATGCCCGGACTGGTCCGGCACTACTACGACAATGCTTACTGGCCGCTGAAAATTGAATCGGTACACGACGATGAAATCCTCGACTGGCTGGAGGAACACATATCCATGGTGCTGTTGTGGCCCCGTCCGCAGGGCCTCGATTTGCTGGGCAACACCAACATCAACACCGAAAATGTAAAACGCCTTGCCAATGCAGCAGAACGTGCCTGGGATGCAATTCTGAAAAAAGACCTTACGGCGTTTGCAGCAGCCTATCTCGATTCATTCAACGCGCAAACTACATTGTTTCCTTCGATGATGAATCGTGAAATTGAAAAGGTGATTGAAAGCTACAAACCGGAAGCGCTGGCGTGGAAACTTGCCGGTGCCGGAGGTGGAGGCTACCTGATTCTGGTGGCCGAAAAACCAATTCGCGGCGCCATGAGTATTAAAATACGGCGAAAAGATTCGGGAATCTGAAAAACAAAATTTTTTGAACCATTTGAAAATGAAAAACAAAATGCATCGACTGGTAATTTTCTCGGGCCCTTCGTGTGTGGGTAAAAGTCCGCTGGCTAAAGCACTTGCCCGGTTTTATCCGGAGCTGCACAAGGCAATGCAACCGCTTGTTTTGTACAACAGTCGTGCAGCCCGTCCGGGGGAAAATAATGGCGTGGATTACCATTTTCGCCCCCGCTCCGAAATTGAAAAGCTAAAAGAACAGGACCGTTTTGTGGTGATGGATGTACGTGGCGATTTACAGGCGCTTGACTTGCAGGAATTAAAAGAAAATCTGGAAAAAAGCGACGTGTTTTTCGAGGGAAATCCTTTTGTGGGAAGGGTTTTGCAAACGCATCCGGCCCTGG
>CAZCPH010000702.1:0-1502 GCA_964500105.1 uncultured Mariniphaga sp.
GATTTTACTATAAACCGCGAATCGATAAAAAAATTCTGGAAGAACACAGTGAAGGACTGATTGTATCATCGGCTTGCCTGGGAGGAGAAATTCCGCAGCTCATCATGAAAAACCAGATGAAAGAAGCCGAAGAGGTTATACAATGGTATAAAAATATTTTTGGCGGCGATTTTTACCTCGAACTGATGCGGCATCCGGCAGAAGAAGCTGCTCAACGCGAAAACGTTTACGATAATCAGGTTTGGGTAAACGAAATTCTGGTTCAGATGGCAAAAAAACACAACGTTAAGCTGATTGCTACAAACGATGTCCACTTTACCAACGCCGAAGATGCCGACGCCCACGACCTGCTCATTTGCCTGAACACCGGAAAAGATGTTGACGACCCCACCCGGATGCGTTATACAAAACAGGAGTGGTTTAAAACGCAGCAGGAAATGAACGAACTGTTTGCCGATATTCCCGAAGCTTTGGCAAACACCGCAGAAGTAGTGGAAAAAATAGAAGATTTTGAGCTGAATTCAGCACCAATTATGCCTTTCTTCCCTATTCCAGAGGAGTTTGGGACCATGGAAGACTTCAGGAAAGAATATTCTGAAGGGAAACTGCTTGAGGAATTTGGCGAAGAAACATTTACCCGGCTGGGAGGATACGAAAAAGTGCTGCGTGTAAAACAGGAATCGGCTTATCTCAGACATTTGACATACATTGGTGCAAAAGAACGCTATGGCGATCCGGTGCCGGATGATGTAGCCACCCGCCTCGACTTTGAACTGGATACCATTAAGCTTATGGGATACCCCGGCTATTTTCTTATTGTTCAGGATTTTATAAACGCCGCCCGCGAAATGGGTGTACTGGTTGGCCCGGGCAGAGGTTCTGCAGCTGGCGCAGCAGTTGCTTTTTGCACCGGTATCACCAACATCGATCCCATAAAATACGATTTGCTTTTTGAACGATTCCTGAACCCCGACCGAATTTCGCTTCCCGATGTGGATATTGACTTTGACGATGACGGACGCCAACTGGTGCTCGATTATGTAACCGACAAATACGGAAAAGACAAAGTAGCTCACATCTGTACTTTTGGTACCATGGCCGCCAAACTAGCTATACGCGATGTGGCACGTGTACTGCCGCTTCCCGAAGCCGACCGGCTGGCCAAACTGGTACCCGAAGCACCAAAAATGACCTTCGAAAAGGCTTTTAAAGAAAGCCACGATTTGAAGAAAGAACGAAATTCGGATAATCCTCTCATTGCAAAAACCATCAAATTTGCCGAAACACTCGAAGGCTCCGTCCGGCAAACCGGGGTACACGCCTGCGGAATCCTCATCAGCCGCGACCCGCTGACAGACCACATTCCGTTAATGCCCACAAAAGATGGTGAAACGCTGCTTACCACCCAATACGACGGTCGTTTTGTGGAAGACATTGGTCTGCTGAAAATGGACTTTCTCGGACTGAAAACCCTTTCGATTATAAAAGAAACCCTCGAAAAC